>NZ_JBFTLG010000010.1:0-170832 GCF_056396305.1 Arthrobacter sp. 05T420
CGGCTACCTGCACCCGGGCGACAAACCCGGCATCGGCGTCGAATTCAACGAAGAAGCCGCCGCCGCGTTCCCCTACCAGCAGGCCTACCTGCCCTACAACCGCCTCGTGGACGGCACCGTCCATGACTGGTGACCAGACCCTGACCGGTGACCAGACCCTGACCGGTGACTGTCCCTGAAACACCAAAAAGGTCCCGGGCGGCGAGTCGATGCTCTGCCGCCCGGGACCTGGCTTTGTTGAATCCGGCTCTCAGCGTCCGGTTTGCCGGTGGCTCAGCTCAGTGAACGAGTTCGCGGGTCATGCCGAAGGGGACCTGGTCGGAGAGGGCCGCGGTGTAGTGGCCCGGCTTGTGTCGCGTGAGCAGAATGCCGTGCGTCCCCGTGGTCATGGCGAGCTGCTGCAGCCCGCGGACGGCGTCGTTGAGTCGTTCGTCGAGGACGCGCCGGTTGTCGACTTGGATCTCAATGGACTGGGTAATGGTGGTCATCGCTCTATCTTTCTTGGAGTACTTCTAGTCGGCCCCAATGGATTCAGGAACAGTAACGTCATATTTATTGACGCGTCAAATCGTTCCAGGGGCACCTTTCGGTCCGGAAATACGGTTTCAGCGGCCCGGGCGACGTTGACCTGCGGTTCCTTTCGTTCCGGGACCTTTGGCCCTAGACATCTGCGGGGCAGGTCGAGAGATGCTCGTGGACGCAGACGATGCTGCCGTCCACGGCCCGGGAGAAGATGATGGTCTCGCGCTCATCGCTTGTCTCGCGGCCACCTTCCTGGTCAATCTGGACTGTCGTGGCCACGCGGTGCGAAAACACCGCGGTAGCCCCCAGAAGCTGGATGTCCTGCTCGCTGCTCCGGCAGTCCAGCACCCGCCAGCCGCTGGCGAGCCAGCTGTCCCAGAGGGTCCGGTAGGCGGACCGCGAACCAAGGCGATGGGCTTCCGGATGGAAAATGAATGTCGCCTGGGGGCTGAAGGCTGCAAAGTAGGCCTCGGTGTCCGTGGCCGCGAAAGCGGCGACCAGACGGTCCGCCGCCTCCTGCACCTCTTCCCGGCTGAGGGCGCCGGGCTCCGTCCGCGGCACTACCGGCGGCTGCAGCTCCGGAACGGGCAGCGGCCGGGCCACGGCCCGGAGCGGGGCGCCGTCGGCCCCGGGGATATTGAGCGGAAAGAGGAAGACCTCGACGTCGGTTCCTGCGTCCGTCGCCCTCTGGACCTGCTCCAGCCCTGTGAGGTTTTCCACGATGATGCAGCCGTTTCCGGCCAGGATGGCGTGGGCGGGGAAGCCGCTCGCCGCCGGGGTCCCGTCCGAGGCGCCGGCGAAGGTGGGATCCACGCTGAGGGCATCCAAGCCCACGGCGCGGTAGCCGCGGTCCAGGATCAGTTGCGCCGCGGCAGCATCGAGCCACGGGTGCTTGAGGTACTCGTCGGTTCCCCAAGCCGCGGCGCAGCCGGTGTGCAGCAGCAGGATTTTCGCCGGATTCCCTGGAACCGCCGGATTCCCTGGATCCCCGGGCGAGCCCGCCGGGGCGATCCCTGCCAACTGCGCGGCGGTGATGGCGCCTCCGCGGGCCACACCGCGGACGTCCACTATTTCGGCGATCCCCCCGAAGCGGGACAGCGGCAGTTCGTCCAGGGCCGCCCAGCCGTCGCCCACATGCAGGGGTGCGTCGGCGTGGGTGCCCGAATGGGAACCCAACGCGAGGGAGAGCACATTGGCGCCGTCGGCCTCCACTGTCAGCGCCGGTGCGATCCGGACCTCTGGGTCTCCGGGGTAGACAGGCATTCCGTTGCGGAGCGGAACGCTGAGATCGAACCACGTCACGGCTGGCCCACCAGCTCGGGATCCCGGTCGCCGGGCAAGCCCGGCGAAGCAGCCTCCTTTGTCAGGGCCGGCACGGTATTGCCAGCTGCATCCGTAACCGGCGGCACCGCGGTGTCCTTCGATGGGATCCAGCGCGGCCCGGCGGCGGGGAACACCCCGCGCGGTTCCGGGAAGATCCACAGCAGCCCAAGGTAGAGGACAGCCGCAAGCGCCAGCGATGCCGGCAGGCTGATGTCCACGCCGCCTGCCAGGTTGCCCAGCGGCCCCTGGAACTGGCCGGGCATATTCACCAAGCTCAGCCCGGCCGCGGCGCTGACCAGCCAGGCGGCCATGCCGCGCAGGTTCCAGCCGTGGTTGAACCAGTACCGTCCGCCACTCTGGCGCCGGTTGAACACCTGGAGGGCATCGGCGTCGTACCAGCCGCGGCGGGTGATGAAGCCGATGATCATGACCACCATCCACGGCGCGGTGCAGGTCACGATCAGGGTGGCGAACGTGGAAATGCTCTGAACGAGGTTGAAGGCGAAACGGCCGGCGAAGATGAACGCGATCGCCAGGACCCCGATGAAGAGGGTGGCCTGGACCCGGTTGAACCTCGGGAAGACGCTGCTGAAGTCAAGGCCGGTGCCGTACAGCGAGGACGCCCCGGTGGACATGCCGCCGATCAGGGCTATGGCGCAAAGCGGCACGAAATACCAGGCCGGGGAAACCGCAAGCAGCCCGCCGACGTAGTTCGGCGCCGCCGGGTCCATGAATTCCGGCGCCTTGGTGGCGATGATGGACGCCGTGGCCAGACCAAAGACGAACGGAATAAGAGTCGCCAGCTGGGCCAGCAGCGCCGCACCCATGACCCGGCGCTTCGGTGTAGCGGTGGGAATGTATCGAGCCCAGTCGCCCAGGAACGCGCCGAAGGAAATGGGGTTGGACATGACGATCAGGGCCGCGCCGATGAAGGCCGGAATGAATCCCGCCATGCCGACGCCGTCGAATCCGGTCCCGAAAGTGCCCTCGAAGTTCAGGTTGAAGTCGCCCGCGAAGGCGATGAAGCCGACAACGAACAGCAGGGTGGCCGCCGTGACGGCAATCTTGTTCACCAGCAGCATGAACTTGAACCCGTAGACACAGACAACCAGGACGAGTCCACCAAAGAGGCCGTAGGCGACGGCGAACGAGCCCATGTCCTGCGGCAGGCCCACCAGCCGGTTCAGGCCGCCCACCAGGGCATCGCCGGAACTCCAGACCGAGATGGAGAAAAACGCCAAGGCAGTCAGCAAGGACAGGAATGATCCGACCACCCGGCCATGCACACCGAGGTGGGCGGAGGAGGACACCGCGTTGTTGGTCCCGTTCGTGGGGCCGAACACGGCCATGGGTGCCAGCAGGAGGGCGCCGACAACCAAGCCCGTCACCGTCGCGGCGAGCCCCTGCCAGAATGAGAGGCCGAACAGGATCGGAAATGCGCCCAGGAAGGCCGTGGCAAAGGTGTTGGCCCCGCCGAACGAAACCCTGAACAGGTCAAAGGCGCTCGCGTTGCGGTCCTTCTCCGGTATCCGTTCAATGCCGTAGGTCTCCACATCGGTGACCTTTCCGCGGCTCCGCACCCCGCGGGCACCGGCAGGCTGTTCGTCGACCATTGTTGTTCTCCATCCAGCTCATCATTGATTTCCGAAAGAGTTGCTTACTAAGCATCACAAGTTGCCTTGAGGGCTACATTGTCTGTCTGGGAGATTACAGTGTGAAGCCGCTCACAGCAAGGTCCAGCCCCCGTTCGGGCGCAAAGGTTACGCAGGCCGGCAGCTCGCCACCCCCGGGCGCTGGCGGTCCCGGCTGGCGATTTGCCTCCCACTGCGCCCATAAGGGGGATAATCGTCAGCGGGGACTATCGACAACACGGCGCAAAGGCGGCAGGGAGACATGGCAGAGGCTCAAACAGGCAAACCGCAGGGCCGGTGGCGGACCTTCCACGACAAGTTCGTCGTGGAGGAGCGGTACATGAGCGCGACGGCGCGCCGGAATCTCTACCGCACTGCCGTGGTCCTGATGATCGCGGGCGCCGTGCTGTTCACGGTAATCCTCGCCGGAGTCCTCCAGCACGGTGGCCTGTCGGCGGCGGATGAGCCCACGCGGTCCTGGCTCCTGACCCTGCGCGGGGAGCCTGCCACCACCATCATGATCATCCTGGCGATCGTCTTCGGCCCCATCGGCCTGCCGATCATCGTCCTCGTCGTGACGGTGGCCTGGGGCTTGCTTGCCAAGCACGCCTGGCGGCCGATGCTGTTGGCCGGCGCCATGCTGACCGGGGTGATCCTTGCCCAGATCATTGGCCGCATCGTGGAACGCCAGCGTCCTCCCGTGGACTTGATGCTCTTCGGCGCCGACACCACATTCTCCTTTCCTTCCGGTCACGTCCTGGGCGCATGTGATTTCCTGCTGGTCACCACTTTCCTGGTCTTTTCGCGCCGGAAGAACCCCAAAGCCGCCGTCATCGCCTTCATCGTGGCGGGGATCGGCATGTTCTTCGCAGCCTTCAGCCGCCTCTATCTGGGCTACCACTGGCTGACCGATGCCCTGGGCGCCTTCTCCATCTCACTCGTCGTCCTGGGCGGAGTCATTGCGCTGGACACCTGGCGGACGGCCCGGATTCCGGGCGAACAAGTCACCGGAACGCTGTCCGCCGCCGACGCCAGCCAGGACTGAGCGCCGTCAGCGTTCAGTTGCTGGCGGCGGCGTAGGCGTTCAGGCTAAGTGAGAACACAATCCAGGAGACGTACGGCAGCATGAGCAGGCCCGCGGCCCGGCTGATGAGGCCGAACCGGACCACTGTGGCGCCGGCGGCCACGGTATGGGCGGCGATGACCAGGAGGGCCAGCCAGAGGGCGGCCGAGCCGACTACTGAGTACATGCCGAAGAACAGGGGCGCCCAGGCGAGGTTCAGGAGCAACAGGATGCCGTAGACGGTCATGGCGCCTCGGCTGCGTCCGGAGGAACGTCGTGTTCCCCGGCGCCAGACCAGCCACGCCGCCACCGCCATGGTCGAATAAAGGACCGTCCAGACCGCTCCGAAGGCCCAGCCGGGCGGAGTCCACGGAGCCTTGTCCGCCGCGGCGTACCAGCCGCCAGCGTTCTCGATGATGACCAGCGACGCCACGAAAGACACCCCGTGGGAGACCGCGAGGAAGCAGGCGAGAGCCGCTGCCTGCCGGCCGAGGCTGGGCGGCGCCGTCGAGGACGGCCGGCCGTTGACGGCTTGTTCAGTTTTCACGTGCACGGGTCAACACTGGCCAACGGAGCGGCGCCCGTCAAACCGTGCCCGGCACACTGCGCACGTCGTGGCGCCCGGCCCCGGTCGAAGCCTAAGATCAGTCAACCAACTCCCGAAACAACATAGAGGTCCCCGTCGATGAACGCTTCCGCCAAGGATCTGGCTTCCCTTCTTCCGCCCGGCTTCACCCTGGGCGTGGCTACGTCGGCCTTCCAGATCGAGGGTGCGCTCGATGAGGACGGCCGCGGCCCGTCCGGTTGGGACCTCTTCGCCGCGAAACCGGGGTCGATCGTGGAGGACCACAGCCCTGCCGTCTCCTGCGACCACTACCACCGGATGCCGGAGGACGTGGCACTGATGAAGGCCCTGGGGATCGACTCGTACCGATTTTCGTTGTCCTGGTCCAGGATCCAGCCCGGCGGCAGCGGACCCGTGAACCCCGCCGGACTGGACTTCTATGACCGGCTGATCGACCTTTTGCTTGCCAACGGCATTTCCCCCATGGCCACGCTCTACCACTGGGACACCCCGTTGCCCCTGGATGAGGCCGGCGGCTGGATGAACCGGGATACGGCCCACCGGCTGGGGGACTTCGCCGCGATCGCCGCGGCCGCCTTCGGGGATCGCGTTTCCCGCTGGGTTACGGTCAACGAGCCCGCCACAGTCACCACCAACGGCTATGTCCTGGGAATGCACGCGCCCGGCGAGGCGCTCATGCTCAAGGCGCTCCCCAGTGTGCATCACCAGTTGCTGGGCCACGGACTGGCGCTCCAGGCGCTGCGTGCCGCCAAGGTGCAGGGCGACATCGGCATCACCAACGTGTACTCGCCAATGGTCCCGGCCACCGCCAACCCGCTGGACGCGGTCAGCGCCGGACTCATGGATCTGGCGCAGAACCGGCTCTACGCCGACCCCGTGCTGCTCGGCAAGTACCCGGACATCATTCGGGCCGCCACATTCTTTTCATCGTCGTTCAACCCCTCCAGTGAAGACATGGAACTGATCTCCCAGCCCCTGGATTTCTATGGCCTGAACTACTACATGCCCACCCGCGTCGGGGCGGGTCCGGGTGAGGGTGCCGTGCCGGCCGGAATGGCCGAGGCCATGGGGGATGACCTCAGCGGGACGCCCGGTGCGCCCTTCCACATCGCGCCGTTCCCGGACACCGAGACCACCGCCTACGGCTGGCCGGTCAAGCCCGAATACATGTCGGTTGCCTTGGCTGAGGTGGCTGACCGCTACCCGGATCTCCCCCCGGTCTACATCACCGAGGGAGGGGCCAGTTTCGAGGACGTGGTGGTCCAGTGTGTCGGGTCGGACCGACGGATGGTTCCGGATGAACGGCGCCTGCGTTACCTCGCGGACCACATCGGCGCCGCCCTGGAAGCGACCCGTCCCGGCGGTGCGGCCGAGGCCATCGACCTTCGCGGCTACTATGTGTGGTCCTTCATGGATAACTTCGAATGGTCCGCCGGCTACAAGCAGCCGTTCGGTTTGGTGCACGTCGATTTCGACACCCAGGTCCGCACACCGAAGGCCTCCTACTACTGGCTCCAAGAGGTCCTTGCGGCCCGGAACGCTGTGCCCGCCGCGCAAACGGCAGGCAGACAGCAGGATGAAGCGGCCGACGTCGGACAGAAGGGCCCCGCCG
Source organism: Arthrobacter sp. 05T420 (assembly GCF_056396305.1). NCBI lineage: Bacteria > Bacillati > Actinomycetota > Actinomycetes > Micrococcales > Micrococcaceae > Arthrobacter > Arthrobacter sp. 05T420. Next base: position 6,738 of record NZ_JBFTLG010000010.1, read on the forward strand.
GACAGCAGGACGGGGCGGCCGACGTCGGAGAGCCCAGCCCGGCGGGCTGACGCCCTAAAAAGCGGGTTCAACCTAAAGCAGGTTCAACCCAAATCAGCTTCAACCTAAAGCAGGTTCAACTCAGAGCAGATCCAGGTCCTGCAGGCCCTTGGCGAGTCCGGCGCCGTCGGGCGAATAGAGCCACGGGACGGATGATTCCGAGTGGTCTCCGGTGTCGGAGTGGCCGCCGGCGAAGACGGCCTCGCTGGCCGAGAGCTGCCGGATGCCGATCGCGGCGACCTGGTCCGGGTGCTCCTGCGCGAAGCCGGAGTAAATCTCTTCATCGTGCTGCCCGTTGTCGCCGAACAGCACCCAGCGCATGTTCGGGAACTCCTGGGCCAGCAGCTCAAGGTTCCGCCGTTTGTGTTCCTGGCCGCTGCGGAACCAGCGGTCGTGGGTCAGCCCCCAGTCCGTAAGCAGCAGGGCGCCCGAGGGGTAGAGGTTCCGGGCGATGAAGCGGGCCAAGGTGGGCGCGGCGTTCCACGGCCCGGTGGACAGGTAGATCACCGGCGCCTCCGGGTGCTCCACCTTGAGTCGATCCATCAGGACGGCCATGCCCGGCGTCGCCATCCGGGCGCGTTCGTTCAGGACGAAGGTGTTCCACAGCGCCAGGAAAGGCCGGGGGAGGGCTGTGACCATGATGGTGTCGTCAATGTCCGAGACAATGCCCAGCGTGGTATCAGAGGAGATCACGAAAATCCTGGCCTCGACCGGTTCCGTTCCCTCGGCCCGCAGCACGGCCGTATGCCAGCCCGGGGTCAGCTTCACGTGCACCAGGGTGTCCACCAGGCCGCCGCGGTCCGTATGCACGTGCGTGGTGACGCCGCCGATCTGGATCTCCACCTCGGTGAACTGGACTGGGACGCTCGTGAAGGCGCGCCAGCCGCGGACGTTCTGGTTGCCGTTCAGGGCCACCCGCTCCGCTTTGCTGCCGGGCACGGGCTTGCTGGTGAGGACCACGCGGCCCAGTAGCCTGACCCACTCTGTCGAGCCGTAGCCCTGATAGGCGACGGTCTGCGGGACGAACTTCCAGCTCCGGGCCGTCTTCAGGCGAACCTCATTCACGGCGTCTGACACCCAGTGGGCGAGCCGGAAGGCCCTGTTGCCGGATACGGGCAGCTGTTGCGCTGGTTGCGACGCCAATTCCATGCCTCCACTCTCCCACAGTGCCGGGCGCCGGCGGTGCCTGCGGGGCGCGGTGAGGTCGCCCCCCGTGACGCCCGGTTACCAGGGTGCCTGCTCACCCAGCAGCCCGCGCAGAGTGGCGGCGTTGCGCACGGCGTTGCCGCCGCCGTCGTTGTTGAAATAGGCGTAGACGTCTTTCCCGCTGGCCTGCCACTCGCGGATCCGGTCAGCCCACCAGCGTAGGTCGTCATCGGAATAGGATCCGCCGTACAGGAAGTCGTGGTCGGGGCCGTGCAGCCGGATGTAAACGAACGGCGCGGTGGCGCGCAGGACGCACGGGAGTCCGGCGCCGCTCATGATGCAGTAGGCAGCCCCGTGACGTTCCAGCAGGGCATACACGGCGTCGTCGTCCCAGCTGGGGTGGCGGAACTCCACGCAGACGCGGATCCACGCGGGGAGCGCCGCCAGGAAGTAGTCCAGCCGGGCGTCATCCCGCGCCAAGCCCGGGGGCAGCTGGACGAGCAGCACGGCCCGTTTGTCGCCGAGTTCGTGCCAGCACCGGGTGATCCGGCCCGCCCAGACCTCCGGGGCGTAGAGCTTTTTGGCGTGCGTCAGGCCACGGGGCGCCTTGACGGACAGGGCGAAACCGTCGGGCAGGCGGCGGCGCCAGCTGGCGAACGTTGCCTCCTTCGGCCAGCGGTAGAAGCTGGCATTCAATTCCACGGTGTCGAAGCGGGCCGCGTAGTGGGCCAGCCGGTCCCGGGCCGGCAGGCCCGGCGGGTAGAGGACCCCGTCCCAGTGGTCATAGCTCCAGCCGGACGTGCCGATCCGCACAGCTCTTCCGTGTTCTGCCATGCCCGTCCTCCTCCCGAACTTTGGATCCTCGTCCACCGGCCGCTCCCGTGCGCCGCCTCCCGGGCGCCGACCCAGTGCGCCGCCTCCCGGGTGCCGACCCAGTGCGCCGTCTCCCGGGTGCCGTCACAGTGCCGGGTGCGACGGCGGTGTGGCACTGTAAGTGTCATGGTACGCATCGAGGATTACGCAATGGTCGGGGATCTGCATACCGCGGCCCTGATCAGCACTGAAGGTTCCATCGACTGGCTGTGCCTGCCACGCTTCGACTCACCAGCCTGTTTCAGCGCGCTCCTCGATACCCCCGCGGCCGGCCGGTGGCTGCTGGCGCCGGCAGCCGGCGGCGAATGCACGCGGCGCCGCTACCGCACGGGCACGCTGATCCTGGAAACCGAGTGGGACCTGCCCGAGGGCAAGGTCCGGATCATTGACTTCATGCCGCCCCGCGACGAAGTGGCGGACATCGTGCGGATCGTGGTCGGTGTCAGCGGCACGGTGCGGATGCGCGGCGAACTGGCCCTCCGGTTCGACTACGGCCATATTGTGCCGTGGGTCCGCCACGACGAGCGCGGAATCCACGCCGTCGCCGGGCCCGACGCCGCCTACCTGGTGACCGAGGCGCCCCTGCGCGGTGAGCGGATGCACACCGTCAGCGACTTCACGGTCACGGCCGGGGAGCGCGTGCCCTTCGTGCTGACCTGGAGCCCCAGCCACCTCCGCCGGCCGCGCTCCGTGAACCCGGAGGCGGTCCTGGCCTCCACCGAGGAGTTCTGGCTCGACTGGTCGGCGAAGTGCAAGATCACCGGGCCGCACCGCGACGCGGTCCAGCGCTCGCTGATCACGCTCAAAGCCTTGACCTTCGCCCCCACCGGCGGCATCGTTGCAGCCGTCACGACGTCCCTGCCGGAGGAGATCGGCGGCACCCGGAACTGGGACTACCGCTTCTGCTGGCTGCGCGACGCCACCCTCACCTTGCAGGCTTTGCTGGCCGCCGGCTACACGGAGGAGGCCGGCGCGTGGCGTGACTGGCTGCTCCGCGCCGTCGCCGGGGACCCCGCGGATCTGCAGATCATGTACGGGCTCCACGGTGAACGCCGGCTGCCGGAGCTCGAACTGCCGTGGCTGAAGGGCTATGAAAACTCGGCGCCGGTGCGTACCGGCAACGGCGCGGCCGGCCAGCTGCAGCTAGACGTCTGGGGCGAGGTGCTAGATTGCCTGTCCCTGACCCGGAACTCGCTCCTCAAGCACACCGACGACGCCTGGGACGTCCAGGTGGCCCTCATGGAACATCTCGAGACAGCCTGGAGCCAGCCGGATAACGGGCTGTGGGAAATGCGGGGCCCGCGACGCCATTTCACGCACTCCAAGGTGATGGCATGGGTGGCGGCGGACCGCATGGTCAAGGGGGTAAGGGACTTCGGCCTGATTGGCCCGGCGGACCGCTGGGAGGAGCTGCGTGACACCATCCACGCCGAGGTCATGGCCAACGGGTTCGACGCCGAACGCAACACGTTTGTGCAGTCCTACGGGCGGCCCGAGCTGGACGCGAGCCTCCTGCTGCTGCCCCGGGTGGGGTTCCTGGCGCCGGATGATCCGCGCATCATCGGAACCATCGACGCCGTCCAGCGGGAGTTGACGCATGACGGCTTCCTGCGCCGCTACCTGCCGGCGCAGAGCGATGACGGGCTTCCCGGTGAGGAAGGGGTGTTCCTGGCGTGCTCCTTCTGGCTGGTGGAGGCCCTGATCGGGGCGGGCCGGCGCCACGAGGCCGGGGAACTGTTTGAGCGCCTGCTGGCGTTGCGCAACGACGTCGGGCTCCTCAGCGAGGAGTGGGGCGTCGACGCCGGCCGGCAACTGGGCAACACACCGCAGGCCTTCAGCCACTTCGCCTTGGTGATGAGCGCGCTGGAACTGCACGAAGATGGCATCCGCCGCAGCGATACGCCGCCGCACACCGCGGTCGGGGTGCCTCCCCGGCCCGTCCGACCGCCCCGCCCGCGCCCCGCGCCGCGCCGGTAGTCCGCGCCCCGGCAGGGGCCGCCCGTGAGGGCCGTTCTGGCCGCCGACGGCCGCCCGTGGGCGGTGGGCGGGACCTTCAGCATTTTCCCTCCACCGTTAAGTAAGTACACTTACTAACATCCCGGCGGGGGATATGAGGGAACGAGGAGTGTGCAATGGCGGGGTATTTTGAGCTCGTGGACGCGCCCGACGGCGGCTACCGCATTCGGATGATGGACGGGGCAGGGCAACTGATGGCAGTTTCGGTGACGTTTCCCACCAAGAAAGCGGCGGTGGCCGGGGTGGCCCAGGCGAGGGAGATCGCCGGGACCGGCCTGATCAGGGACCGCAGCGCCGACGGCCGGGCCCCCATGCCCGGCTCGTCCGCCCGGGTGATCAGGGGGCGGCTCGGCGGTGCCGGACGCCCAACGTCCGCAACGGGGGGCTCACTGGCAGCGGGAAAGAGGGCACGGGCCCGCCACTGACTCTCCGCGCGGCCGTTGCCCCAGCCGAGAATCCCGCACAGAGCGGTACAGTATGGCCATGGATCCGCGGGGGAATCGAGGTTCCGGCAGTGGCCGGAAGAGTGTGCTCGGCCGCGTGGCAGTGCCGCTTGTTGCCGCGGCCATGCTGCTCGCGGGTCTGGTTTTTCTCGCCCAGCCGGTGGCGCAGGAGGACTTTGGCTGGATCGGGTATCCGCCGCTGGCCACGGGGCCCGTCCTGCCGCAGGGGCTCATGTTCATGGGCGCCAGCGCCTGGACCGGGTCCGCGCTGATCGGCGTCGGGCTGCTGGTGCTGGCGTTCTGGTCCGGCTACCGCACGGGCCGGCAGGTCCGGGACCGCAGCGGCGACTCCCGCTAGGGCGGCACGCCCCCAAAATGTCCGCCCCGCCCCCTCCCGAGAAGACAGTTCGCGGCGGTCCGGGCGAGTAACACTGCCGTGATGTGCCGTCTCGGCGGTACGCTGGCCGGGCAGCCGCGTAATGGTCGAGGAGGACCCTATGAGCCAGCACCACACCCCCGGAAGGGTCGCCGTCGTCACCGGAGCCGGTTCCGGCATCGGCCGTGCGGTGGCCCGACTCATGCTGTCGGAGGGCTACCGGGTGGTCCTGGCGGGGCGGCGGGAAGAGCCGCTCCGCGAGACGGCGGCCGGCCACCGCCAGGGACTCGCGGTCCCGTGCGATGTCACCGTCCCCGACGACGTCGAGCGGCTCTTCGCCGCGGCGCTGGGCCAGTGGGAACGCGTTGACGTGCTCTTCAACAACGCCGGCGTGTTCGGCCCCGCCGCCTCGGTGGACGAGATCACCAGGGAGGACTGGGACGCGACCGTAGCCGTGAACCTCACAGGGTCCCTCCTTTGCGCCGCGGCCGCCGTCCGGGCCATGAAGGCCCAGTCACCCCAGGGCGGAAGAATCATCAACAACGGCTCGATCGCGGCGCATTCGCCCCGGCCGCGGACAGTGGCCTACACGGTGACCAAGCACGCGATCACGGGGCTGACCAAAAGCATTGACCTGGACGGGCGCGGGTTCGGCATCACCTGCGGACAAATCGACATCGGCAATGCCGCCACGGATCTCATGGAGGAAATCGGCGTCGGCTCGGGGGCAGCCCAGGCGGACGGCAGCGTGCGGGCCGAGCCGACATTTGCGGTGCAGGACGCCGCCCGGGCCGTGCTGCTGATGGCCGGGATGCCGGCGTCGGCCAACGTGGGCTCCCTCGTGGTCACGGCCGCGGGCATGCCCTACATCGGACGCGGCTGAGGGCCCGGACAGGCTAGAGGGCCCGGACCGGCTGTTGGGCCCGGCCCGCGCGGCCCGGTTAGGGGTTAGAGGGGCAGGAGGGCGGACAGGTCCGCGCGCAGTCCCGAGGCCGCAACCTGGCCGGCCGCGACGGCGTCTGCCCAGCTCAAACGCCCGCTGACCATCGCCAGCCAGGTGGCGGCGTCGCACTCGATGACATTCGGCGGAGTGCCGCGCGTGTGCCGCGGGCCCTCCACGCACTGCGTGACGCCGAACGGCGGGACGCGCACTTCCACGGAGTTGCCGGGCGCCCGCGCGCTGACTTCCTCCAGCGAGTAGCGCACCGCCGTCGCGATGGTGGCGCGCGGGACGGGGCTGGAACCGCCGGTACTGGTTCCTTCCGCGCCGGGTACTTTGATTCCCGGCGCGACCGGGGTGGCGGCCTGCCAGGCGGCGAGCGCCGCGCGGCCCTCGTCCACGGCGATTCGACGGCGCGGTACAGCCACTTTCCTGCCTCCAGCCCTAGTCGAGCAGAGCCGCGACGGCCCGCCCGAGCCGGATCTTGCCCACCGGGCGTCCCCCGCCCAGGACGGGGTCCACCACCTTGTCCAGGACGCTGGACACCTCAGGGATTTCGACGGCGCCGGAGGCCGCGAGGAGCGTCAGTCCGATCAGGGTGGTGGCCCGGATGTTGCCGTCGAGCATCTTGATGGCAACGGAGACGCCCTGGCGGGTGGCCATGACCAGCACGCCCTCGGCGCCGATCTTGGCCAGGATGCCGAGTTCGTCCATGACGATCGTGTTGGCCTGTCCGCGTCCCTGGACAGCCCACGGGTAGTCCAGCATGGACGTGGCAATCGTGGCAGCCCGCGCGTTCGAATTCTTGTCGCCCGGCGCCTTGGCCAGCTTCGAGTAGGCCCTGGCCAGCCCTGTCAGGGACACCGCAGCAACAGGCGCCCCACAGCCGTCGATGCCGAGGTGGGCGATGTGTTCACCGCAGTACTCCTCGATCACGGAGCGGATCCGCTGCTGGAGCGGGTGGTTGGGTTCGAGGTAGCTGTTCTTGTCCCAGCCGTTCTCCGTGCACGCCCAAAGGAACGCGGCGTGCTTGCCCGAGCAGTTGAACGCAAGCTTGGACTTGCCGCGCTCAGTCTGGACCAGCCAGTTCCGGGCGGTCTCATCTTGGGGCCAGTCGGCCGGGCACTGCAACTGGTCTTCCTTGGCCCCGGCCGCCTTGAGCATGCCCTCCACCACATCCATGTGGTCCAGGGATCCGACATGGCTGCCGCACGCGATGGCCACCTGGGCGCCCCGCAGGGGCACTCCGGACTGCATCGATGCGAGGGCCTGCAGCGGTTTGAGCGTGGACCGGGCCAGGATGGGGGCGTTAATGTCGCCGAGCTCGACCACCACGGTTCCATCCGCGGCCAGCACGACAGCCGAGCCGATGTGGCGGGACTCCACGAAGCCGCTGCGTTCGATGACTGCCAGTTCGACGGCGGAGTCGACCGTGAAGGTTGCATGCGGGTTCAAAGCCATGCAGCAAGTCTATGGTGCCCGGTCCTGATACCCCGGTTATTCCACGGTCACCATCACTGACTGCCAGCCGGAGGCGCCGTCCGGGACCGGATCCGCCCGCTTGTCCGTTTGGACCTCGCCGGTGCCGTCAGTGGCCCGGACCTTGATGTAGTGCGGGCCCGGCGTGGCGTCCCAGTTGAGGGACCACTGCCGCCAGGTGATGAGGGAGGCCTCATCGGCAAGCACTGCCTCGGTCCACGGGCCGCTGTCGATCTGCACCTCCACCTTGGTGATCCCGCGGGTCTGGGCCCACGCGGTACCGCCAAGCGCGACCTTTCCGGCGGGGACCTTGGCGAAGGACTTGGGCACTTCCACCCGGGCCATGGTCTTGATCGGGCCGCGTTCGGACCAGCCGCGCTGGGTCCAGTAAGCCTTGCTGTCGGCGAACCGGGTCACCTCGAGGTCCACCACCCACTTGGTGGCGGAGACGAAGCCGTACAGCCCGGGAACCACCATCCGCACCGGGTAGCCGTGTTCGAGCGGGAGGGGCTCGCCGTTCATGCCGATCGCCAGCATCGCATCGCGGTCGTCCTGGAGAACCTCCAGAGGCGTGGAGGCGCTGAAGCCGTCAACCGACGTGGAGAGCACCATGTCCGCGCCCTGCTTGGGGCGGGCCAGCTTCAGGGCGTCCCGGATGGGCATGCCCAGCCATTTGGCGTTGCCGGCCAGGTTGCCGCCCACCGGGTTGGACACACAGGTCAGGGACACATGGGATTCGATGAGCTGGGCGTCGAGCAGATCCTGGAAGGTGAGCCGGACCTCCTGTTCCACAAGGCCGTGGATGCGCAGCTCCCAGTCCTGGACGTTGATCTCCGGCACGCTCAGGGCCGTGTCGATCCGGTAAAAGTCCTTGTTCGGGGTCAGCCACGGTGTGACCCCAGACGCCTTGGACTGGACACCGGCCGGGACGGCGGCCGCGGCCTTGGCGGGTGCGGGCAGCTTCAGCGATTCGCGGGCGGCGGCCACATTGCTGCGGGCGGCGCTCAGCAGGCGCCCGCCGGTGGCGGCGATGCCCGAGGCGGCCGCGGTGATGCCGGCGGCGGCAAAGAACGCGCGTCGGGTGGTCGCCGGGCGGTCGGGTTCCTTCGCGGCGAGATCGGCCTCCTGGTCCGGCCATTCCTGCATCCGCCACAGCCTGGTGATCAGGAGCCGCAGCACCACCAGACCTGCCACGGTGCCGATCAGGGAGGGAATGGCGTCGACCGGTTTGACGCTGGCCCGGGTCACCACGCTGCCGACGATCACGGCGCCCATCAGCACCACACCGGCCACACCCAGGGCCCACTTCCGGTACGCCACGATGCCGAGCACGCACGCGAGCAGCAGGATCGTGACGGCCATCCCAACGAACAACGCGGCCTTGTCGTTGGTGCCAAACGTTTCAACGGCAAAGTTCTTCATCCAGAGCGGCGTGAAGTCGATAAACGTGGAGCCCAGCGCAATCAGGGGCGTCGCCCGCGTGGTGAAGAACGCGCCTATCAGTTCCGCGACGGACAGGACGACGGCGGCGGCGGCCACTCCGGCCACCGCGGCCAGGGCTGTGGCGCCGCGGGACCGCTTGCTGGGCTTCATACTGGGCTTGTTCATACAGGCCATTCGTAGCTGCGCGGCCGGCGGATTGTCTGGCCAGTGGACATGCTCACGGGTCCCCGCGGGACATGCCCAGCCCTGGGGCCCAAGAACGGACATGCTCACGGGCCCCAGAGGGACATGTCCAGCCCTGGGGCCCAAGCATGGACATGAAGGCATTATGTCCAGTGGCCGAGACCGGGACTGGGGCATGTCCCTCGGATTCCCCGGCGCCCGGGCGTGCGTTGCCGCGAAGGTTGAGCATGTCCGGGGGCCGACACAGCTTAGGAGCCTGCGGGGTGCACCCCGTACCCTTGGAGACTGTGAAGGTACTTGTCATCGGCCCCGGCGGCCGCGAACACGCCATTGTCCGATCCTTGCTCGCCGACCCCAACGTTTCCGAGGTCCACGCGGCCCCGGGCAACGCCGGCATCAGCGCGCTGGTCCCCACATATGCGATCGACGCGAACGATCCCGACGCCGTCGCCGCGCTGGCCGTCAAGCTCACCGTGGACCTGGTGGTGGTCGGCCCTGAGGCGCCCCTCGCCGCCGGTGTGTCCGACGCCGTCCGGGCCGCCGGCATTCCGGTTTTCGGCCCCAGCAAGGCAGCAGCCCAGCTGGAAGCGTCCAAGGCCTTCGCCAAGGAAGTCATGGCCGAGGCCGGCGTCCCCACGGCAATGGCCCGCGTGGCCGGCACTGCCGAGGAAGCGGCCGACGCGCTCGACACCTTCGGCGCCCCCTATGTCGTTAAGGACGACGGGCTCGCCGCCGGCAAGGGCGTCGTGGTCACCAACAACCGGGACGAGGCGCTCGCGCACGCCCAGAGCTGTTTCGACGCCGGCGGCGCCGTCGTGATCGAGGAATTCCTCGACGGGCCCGAGGTCTCGGTCTTCGTCCTCTGCGACGGCACCAACACGGTGGCACTGTCCCCGGCGCAGGACTTCAAGCGCATCTTCGACAACGACGAGGGCCCCAACACCGGCGGCATGGGCGCCTACACGCCGCTGGAATGGGCCCCCGATGGCCTTGTCCAGGAAGTGATCGACCGCGTCGCCCAGCCCACGGTCAACCAGATGGCCCACCGCGGCACCCCGTTCGTCGGCGTCCTCTTCGTCGGACTCGCCCTGACCTCGCGCGGCACGCGGGTCATCGAATTCAACGTCCGGTTCGGCGATCCCGAAACCCAGGCCGTCCTCGCCCGGCTCAGGACGCCCCTCGGCGGGCTGCTCATGGCCGGCGCCAAGGGCGAACTGGACAAGGTGCAGCCGCTGCGCTGGTCCAAGGACACGGCGGTCGCCGTCGTCGTGGCCGCAGAAAACTACCCCGACACCCCGCGCACCGGCGACCGCATCCGGGGCCTGAAAAAGGCCGATGCCCTGGACGGCGTCCACGTGATCCATGCCGGCACCAAGCTCGACGGCGAAGGCAAGGTGGTGTCCGCCGGCGGCCGCGTCCTGGCCGTCGTGGCGCTGGGCACGGACCTCGTGGAGGCCCGGGAACGGGCGTACGACGGCGTCGAGCTCGTCCAGCTGGACGGCAGCCAGTTCCGGACGGACATCGGCGGCAAGGCCGCCCGCGGGCAAATCCGCGTAGCGGCGCCGGGAACCCCGGCCGCGTCGAAAGCGAAGGCGTGAGCATGACAGAACCCGCAGCGCCCACACCAGAGACCCAGCCCAAGAGCGGCCTGGACACCGCGACTCTGGACCTGCCCGGCTGGCAGCACGTCTACTCCGGCAAAGTCCGCGACCTCTACGTCCCCGCGGACCAGGCCTTCACCGAACGCTTCGGCCAGGACTGCGTCCTGGTGGTAGCCAGCGACCGCATCAGCGCCTACGACCACGTCCTGGCCAGCGAGATCCCGGACAAGGGCCGCGTCCTGACCCAGCTGAGCCTGTGGTGGTTCGAACAGCTCGGCGTCGCGCACCACGTCCTCGCGTCCACGGTCGACGGCGGTGTTCCCCCCGCCGTCGAGGGCCGGGCGATGATCTGCAAGAAACTGGACATGTTCCCGGTCGAATGCATCGCGCGCGGCTACCTCACCGGCTCGGGGCTCCTGGAGTACCGCGCGTCGGGCACCGTGTGCGGCATCCTGCTGCCCGCCGGTCTGGTTGACGGTTCGCGCCTGCAGGACGCCATCTTCACGCCCTCGGCGAAGGCCGAAGTGGGCGAGCACGACGAGAACATCACCTACGACGCCGTCGTGGGCCTCGTCGGTGCGGACGTCGCGGCGGAACTGAGCCGGCTGACCCTGGAGATCTACACCAAGGCCGAGGAAATCGCGCGCGGCCGCGGCATCATCCTGGCCGACACCAAGGTGGAGTTCGGCCTCGACGCCGCCACCGGCGCCATCACCCTGGGCGATGAGGTGCTGACCCCGGATTCGTCACGCTTCTGGGATGCGGCCACGTACCAGCCCGGGCAGGCCCAGCCGTCCTACGACAAGCAGTACGTGCGCGACTGGCTGACCTCGCCCGAATCGGGCTGGGACAAGGCCTCCGACACGCCCCCGCCCGCCCTTCCGGCCGACGTCGTGGCGCGCACGCGCAGCCGCTATGTGGAGGCCTACGAGAAGCTCACCGGCCGGACGTTCGCCTAGGCGGGCCCGGCCGGGGCTACGCTTCCGCGGAAGCGGCCTCGGCCCGCCGCTGGGCCAGCTTGATCTCGAGCACGGCGTCCAGCGCCTGCTGGACCCGGTCCGAGGCGCCCGCCGCGCTGAACTCCTTCTGGGCTTCCTCCAGGTACACCAGCGCCTCCGCGGACTCCCCGGCAGCCTTGAGGGCCTTGCCCAGCAGCAGCGAGACCTCGCCTGCCGTATGCCGGGCCAGCACCTCCCGCTCGGCATGGATCTCGCGCAGCTTTTGGACGGCGGCCACGATGTCGCCGGTGAGGTAAAGCCAGCGGGCCCGGATGAAGGCGACTTCGAGCTGGTCCGTCTTGTTGCCGCCGACGATCGAGAGAGCCAGTTCGGCGCGCTCGATCGATGACAGGGTCTCGGGTTCGACGATGCCCGAGGAGAGCCGGACGGCGGCGGAGGCCTTGTTGAACCGGGCCCACAGATCGATGTCGTTGGCCGGGGAGAGCAGCCGGCCGGCCCGCTCGTGGTATTTGATTCCCTCGGGGTAGTCATGGCGCATGAAGGCCACGTTGCCGATCACCCAGGCCACCTCGCCGGCGAGCTGGGACATGGAGTGGTCGTCCATCTGCTCATTCATGGCCTGGCAATACTCCCAGGCCTCGTCCAGGCGGCCGCTCTCGGCCAGCGCGCCGATGAGGGCGCGGAGGGCACCGATGATCATGGTGGAGCCCTTGGGCAGCTCCGCGCAGAGCCGGACCGCTTCCTGCGCATGCTCGACGGCGGCGGTCAGCTGGCCCTGCCCCTGCGAGGCTGCGGCGAGCATCTGTTCGGCCCGGACACCGAGCCCGGCCGACTCCGCGGCCATGGGGTGGTCCAGGAGGTTCTGGACCACGTCCTTGCACTCCTGCCAGAGGCCCTGCTTTATCAGGCACTCGGCCTGCATGTAGGTCATGTTCCACCACGCGCTGGTGTTTTTGGCCTCCAGGGCGATCTTGGCGGCGGCGGCGGCGTGGGCGGCAGCCACGGGGTAGTCCCGGAGGTCCCAGGCCTGCCGGGCATAGAGCCCCGCGAGCACGTATTCGGCGTCGCTGACGGACACTGGCTGGCTCCATGCCTCGAGCGCTTTGGGGGCCAGTTCGAGCCGGCGGGCAAGCTCCTCGATGACATCGGCCGTCGGCTCGCGCCGTCCGGTTTCCAGCAGAGAGATGTAGCTGGGGGAGTACAGGTCACGGCCCAGCTCCGCCTGCGTCAGGCCCCGTTCGAGACGTTCCGCGCGGAGCTTCTCCCCAAATCCGTTCCCCACGGATACCTCCTAATTCCGGACATTCTTTGTACTAAATGCTTGACAGTCTCTGTGGAAACCATTTTACAATGTGTGTCAACAAGGGTAGTGCTGACTTGGTTAAGGACCCCAACCCATATTGAGGAACTCTATGTTGAAGAAGATTGCAGCCGGCGCCGTGTTGGCGGGCGCACTGGCATTCTCCGCCGCGGCCCCGGCCGTGCTGTCCGCTGCTTCACTGACCGATGTCTCAGACGTTGCCGCCGTCGGCAACTGGCCCGACCCCATGCGAGCCGCCCAGGCGGTGGGCAACTGGCCCGACCCGATGACGCACTCGCTGAACGTCGGCAACTGGCCCGACCCGATGTAACAGCCCCGATATAGCAATCCCGATATAGCAATCCCGATTCAACAGTGCGGCCCCGGGAGATTTCTCCCCGGGCCGCACTGTTGCCGTGTCCGGGCAGCGTCCCCGGCGGCCGGAGGATCTCCGGCGCTGGAAGACACTCGCTGCAGAACCGCTGCAGAACACTGAATAGTGCAGGGAACGCAAAAGAGGACCCTCCGCGTGGAGGGCCCTCTTTTATCTGTGGTCGGGATGACAGGATTTGAACCTGCGACCTCGTCGTCCCGAACGACGCGCGCTACCAAGCTGCGCCACATCCCGATCCGCTGCTTCAAAAGCAACTTCACAAGAGTATCCGATCAAGGCCCCGGATGTGAAATCGGGCCTGCCGGCGGCCGGGCTCGGCAGTGGCTGTTCAGACGAGCGAGTCTTTCCAGGCGCCGTGGAGCCGGGCGAACGCGCCGCCGTCGCCGATCAGCTGCGCTGGGGTGCCGTCCTCGACGACGCGTCCGTCGTGCACCACCAGCACCCGGTCCGCCGTCTCCACGGTGGAAAGTCGGTGGGCGATGATCAGCGCTGTCCGCCCGGCGCCGGAGGCCGCGTCTGCGGGGGCCTCCCGCGTGACCGCTTCCCGGGTAGCAGTGTCCCGGGTAGCAGTGTCCCGCGGGCCGCGCAGCAGCCCCGCGAGGCCCTGCTGGACCATGCGCTCCGACGGGATGTCCAGGGAGGACGTGGCCTCGTCCAGAATCAGGACAGCGGGGCGGGCCAGGAAGGCCCGGGCGAAGCTGATCAGCTGGCGCTGCCCGGCGGAGACGCGGCCGCCGCGCTTGTTGACGTCGGTGTCGTAGCCGTCAGGAAGCTCCGTGATGAAGGCGTGCGCCCCCACTGCCCGGGCCGCGTCCTCGATCTCCTCGCGCGTGGCCTCGGGCCGGCCCAGGGCGATGTTGTCCGCCACGGAACCGCTGAACAGGAAGGCCTCCTGGGTGACCATGACAACGTTCCGGCGCAGGTCCTCGGTGGTGAGCTGGCGCAAGTCCACGCCGTCGAGCGTCAGGGAACCGTCGGAGACGTCGTAGAAGCGGGCGATCAGCTTCGCGAGGGTGGACTTGCCGGCGCCGGTCTGCCCGACCAGCGCGACCGTCTGGCCGGCGGGGATGTGCAGGTCCAGCCGCGGGATGATCACCGGGCCGTCGCCGTAGCGGAATTCGACGCCGTTGAAGTCGATGCTGCCCCGCGCGTGGGCCAGGGCCACGGGTGTCTTCGGCGGCCGCACGGTGGGAACTTCCTCGAGCAGTCCCGAGACTTTTTCCAGCGCGGCCTGGGCACTTTGGAAGGAGTTGTAGAACATCGCCATCTGGTCCACCGGCTGGAAGAAGCGCTTGGTGGACAGGATGAGGGCCAGGAGTACGCCGACCTCTAGGTCGCCGCTGAGGACCCGGAAACCGCCCGTGAGCAGCACGAGGGCCACGCACACGTTCCCGATCAGGACCAGCCCTGGCTGGAAGATGCCGTTGAGGTTGATGGAGCGGACGGTCGCGCGGCGGTAGTCCTCCGACAGGTCGGCGTAGCGTGCGGCATTCTCGCGTTCCTTCCGGAATGCCTTCACGGCTCGGATGCCGGTCATGGTCTCCACGAAGTGAACGATCAGCCGGGCCGAGACCACCCGGGATTCGCGGAAGGCGATCTGTGAGTGCTTCTGGTACCAGCGGGCCAGGAAATACATCGGCACCCCCGCGGCCAGCACCAGCACCCCGGTGCGCCAGTCCAGGGCGAACACCGTCACGGCCGTAAACGCCATGAACAGCATGCCCGAGGCCAGCGAGCTCACGCCGGAATCCAGGAGTTCGCGCAGGGCCTCCAGGTCCGAGGTCTGCCGTGCGATGATGCGGCCGGAAGTGTATTTCTCGTGGAATTCCAGGCTCAGCCGCTGCGTGTGGCGGAAGACCCGGACGCGGAGGTCCAGCAGCATCGCCTGGCTGAGCCGCGCCGTAGAGGTCACGTACAGGGCCGTCAGCCCGGCCGCCACGACGGCCGCGGCAAGGTAGGCGGCCCCGGCGAACACGAGGGGAAGGCTGTCGCCTGCGCGCACGGCCGGCAAGGCGTGGTCGATCCCGAAGGCGATCAGCGCCGGTCCGGCCACGCGGGCGGCCTGGGAGAGGACGACGGCGCCGATCGTGAGCCAGAAGCGGGCCCGGACGGGCCGGATCAGGGAGCCCAGAAGGGTCAGGGAGCGCCGCCGCACGGCCTTGCTCTCGTTCCTGCTGAGGTGGGCGTTGTCCTCGTTGGCGGTGCCGAACGTTGCGCTGCTCATCGGGAAATCTCCTCGGACTGGTCCTCGAGGGCGGACAATTCTGAATCCAGGTCCCGCGGTTCCGCGTCCAGGCTGGCGATCACGTAGCGGTAGTGGCTGTTCTGGGCGAGCAGTTCCGCGTGTGTTCCGACGGCGGCGATCCGGCCGTCCTCGAGCAGGGCCACCCGGTCGGCTAGGGCCACCGTGGAGTGCCGGTGGGCCACGATCAGCGTGGTGGTGTCCGCGAGGACCTGGCGCAGCCTGGCCTCGACGAGTACTTCGGTGTTCACGTCCAGGGCCGAGAGCGGGTCGTCCAGGACCAGAACGGCCGGTTTCGCGGCAATGGCGCGGGCAAGGGCGATGCGCTGGCGCTGGCCGCCGGAGAGGCTGAGGCCCTCCTCGCCGATCAGGGTGTCCACCCCGTGCGGCAGGGAATAGGCGAAGTGGGCCTGGGCGACGTCGAGGGCTTCCTCCAAGGCCGCGTCGCGGCCCTCCGCCGACCCGGCGTCGGGCGCGCCGAGCAGGACATTCTCCCGGACGGAGCTGGAGAACAGCGTGGTGTCTTCGAATGCCACGGCGACCACGGTGCGCAGCTCCTCCACCCCGAACTCACGAAGGTCCACGCCGTCGATGGTGATGGAACCGCCGGTGACGTCGTAAAGGCGGGGGACCAGCTGCAGCAGCGCGCTCTTGCCGCCGCCCGTGATGCCCACGAGAGCCATCGTTTCGCCGGGCCGGATGTCCAGCGTGATGTTCTTGAGGATTGGTTTGTCCGGGGCGTCCTCGTACGCGAACGAGGCATTGCGGAAGCTGAGGGCGCCGCTGAGCCCGGCCGGCCGGCGGGGCTGGTCCGGGCTGGTGATCGTGTTCTGCGCGTCCATTACCTCGAAGTGCCGGTCCACCGCGGACTTCGCTGTGAGGGCCATCGCCAGCAGCATGCCGCAGAACTCGACCGGCGCGGCAACCACGGCGGCGGTGGCGAAGAAGGCCACGAGGGACCCGATGGAGAGCTGATCCGTGGAGGCCAGCAGGATGCCGACGACGAGGCCGGCGCCGAGCGCGAGTTCGGGCAGGAGCGTCACCACCAGGCTGAAGGTGGCCAGGTGCTTGGCCTTGGCGATCTCTGTTTGCCGGAGTTCCTCGGCCTGTTCGTTGAAGTTCTCCAGCGCCTCGCGGCTGCGGCCGAAGGCCTTCAGGACGCGGATGCCGTGGACGGATTCCTCGACCGTCGTGGCGAGGTCCCCGGCCTGGTCCTGGCTGCGGCGGGCCACCTTGCTGAACCGGGTGCGGAACCGGAATCCGTAGATCATGATCGGCACGGCGGCGGCCAGGAAGATCAGGGCCAGCTGCCAGCTCATGGAGAACATCACCGCGACGCCGATCACCACGGTGAGCGTGGTGACCACCAGCATGATGGCGCCGAAGGCCATCCAGCGGCGCAGGAAGTTCAGGTCCGTCATGGCCCGGGAGAGCAGCTGCCCGGAGCCCCAGCGGTCATGGAAGGAGACGGTGAGGTCCTGAAGGTGCCCGTAGAGGGAGACCCGCATCCGGGTCTCGACCGTGGTGGCCGGATTGATGACGAACTGCCGCCGCAGGGCCACGAGGCCTGCCTCGGCGATGCCGAGGACCAGGATCAGGATCGAGGCGCCCCAGACGGCTTCCGCGCTGCCGCCAGGCTCCAGTGACTCGTTGACCAGCACGCGCAGCACCTGGGGGATGGCCAGCGCCATGACACTCGCCAGCAGTGCGCAGAGCAGGCCCATGACCAGCCGCGGCAGGATTGGCCTGACATGCGGGTAGAGACGGCTGATGGAGGTGAAAAATGAACTCTGCTTGGCCATGCCTGCTTCTTAAGACGCCCGTGCATAGATAGCACCGTTGAATGTAGTTTCCTGTAGCAACTACCCTAGGCCATCACGTGACCGGATTCACACGTTGCCCAGCGCTTCCAGCATCTCGCCCAGTCATTACGATCCGCAATGGGGTCCGGGCGGCGGGACGCGTGCCCGTGGGACATGTCCAGTCTTGGCGCCCTGCCCTGGGAGGACATGTCCAGTCTTGGCCGCGGCGGGTGGGCATTGTGGGTTTATGCCCAACGCCCGCGGCGAGGGGAGGGCATGTCCACCCGTCGGACCGGAGGGCGGCCCAGCCGAGATGCGGGCTGGCTAGGCGCGGGAGGTCAGCGTGAGCAGGACGGCTTCGGGCCGGCATGCGATGCGGACGGGTGCGAAGCGGGAGGTGCCGATGCCTCCCGAGACGTTGACCGGCGTCGTGCTGCCGTTGCTTTCCCAAGTGTGTAGGCCCCTGGCCCGCCAGGTGGGAAGGTCGCAGTTGGTGACAAGTGCCCCGAATCCCGGGACGCAGATCTGTCCGCCGTGGGTGTGCCCGGCCAGGAGGAGGTCCGCGCCGGCTTCGGTGAAGTGGTCGAGGACGCGCTGGTAGGGAGCGTGGGCCACGGCGATGCGCACGTGCGGGTCGGCGTCCCGGCCCTTGGTGCCGCGCGGCCAGCCCGCATACCGTTCGAGGCGCAGGTGGGGATCATCGACGCCGGAGAAATCAAAGCGCATGCCCTTCAGCACCAGGGACTGGCAGCGGTTGGTCAGTTCCACCCAGCCTGACATGCCGAACTCGGACCTCAGCCGGGGCCAGTCGAGTTTCTCCGGCTCTGGGCGCTGTGCCGAGGGGCCGCGCAAATACGAGGCGGGGTTCTTGAAGCTCGGGCCGAAGTAGTCGTTCGAGCCGGGGACGAACACGCCCGGGAACTCCAGCAGGGGACGCAGGGCCGCCACGAGGGGGTCAACGCCCTTGGCGTGGCTGAGGTTATCGCCCGTATTCACCACGAGGTCCGGTCTCAACTGCGCCAGGGACGACAGCCACCGGGCCTTCCGGTGCTGGCCCGGCACGAAGTGGATGTCGGAGAGGTGCAGGACCCGGAACGTGCCGAACCCGGCCGGCAGGATGGGAAGGGTCTCCTCCCTGAGCACGAACTGGTTCTTCTCCCACAGCCCATAGCCGGCGCCGGCAGCCCCAGCCGCCGCCCCGATCGCGGCGGTCACGGCGAAGCCGCGTCCGATGCTTCGAACGCGGCTTGCCAGATGGTTCCCCAGGGTCATCGGTTACTTCTTGCCGGACGACTTCGTGGGTGCCGGCTTCGGGTCGGCGGACGGTTGCGAGGACGGCTCAGTGGCCGGTGCCGTGCTCCGCTCCGACGGGATGGTGGCCTGAGGGGGGGCTAGCGGCGCCGGGGCGTACAGCATGTCCGAGGGCGGATCCTGGAACGGATCGGTGCCGTAGGCCGGCGCAACCTGGGCCATGTAGTTCGAGAACTGCGGACCGGCGATCATGTAGCCATCGATGCCCTTGTAGAAGTTGCCGTTGATCGTGACATTCTGTCCGGCGCGCTGCTGGTCACCCAGAGGATCGCCAAACCACGTGGCGGTCGCCAGGCCCTTGGTGTAACCGGCCACCCAAGTGGAGCTGTTGTTGTCGTTGGTTCCGGTCTTGGCCGCGATGGGGAAGGAGGTCCGGGTCGAAATCCGGGGCCGGATCAGCGAGCCCGAGCCGCGGTTGAGTACTTCCTGCATGGCGTACGCGACGCCGTGGGCTACCTCGGGCTTGATTGCGTCCCGGCAGTTGACGGTCTGGGCCGGCAGCTGGGCGCCGGTTGCGTCCGTCACCGAATCGATGGCGATCGGTTCGCAGTACTTGCCGTCGTTGGCGAAGGTGGCGAAGGCGCTGGCCATGGTCAGCGGGGCCGTCTGGGTGGCGCCGATCAGGTTGGACAGTCGGGTCATGTTCACTTGGGGGTTGGGGCTGTCCTTGTCCGGCAGGCCGCCGTGAATGCCGACGGAGTCGACGACATGCTGGATGCCGCAGAGGTCCACCTGTGCGGCGGAGGCGAAAGTGATGGTGTTAATGGAGTTCGCCAGGCCGTCAAGGACCGACATGTACTTGTAGTGGTCCTCGTCGGCGTTCTGCAGGTCGGTGCTGCCGGCGGTGCTGTCGTAGAAGTCGGTCGTCGGCGTCGGACATGTGTTCTTCCACGGGAAGCCGGGTGAGTATCGGCGCACGGCGCCGTTGAGCCGCGTGCTCATCGACTTGCCCTCATTGAGCCACTCCGCGAACGTGAAGGGCTTCATCGTGGAGCCGGGCTGGAAGCCGCCGAGACCGTTGAGGTCATTGCCCTTGGCGTCCTGGACGTCAACGTTGAAGTTCTGCGTCTGGTCGAACTTGCCGGGCGCCGGGAACCACACGGTGTTCTGGGCCATGGAGACGATCTTGCCGGAGGCCGGCTGTACGGACACCAGCGAGGCGCCCCACTTGTCCGGATTCGCCCCGGCTGACCCGTCAACCTGGCCCTGGGCGACGGCCTGGGCCTTCGGATCCAGCGTGGTCTTGATGGTCAGTCCGCCGCGGAAGATCTTCCGTTCACGCTCGGCGGCGTCGGCCCCGTAAGCCGGGTTGTTCAGGAGCAGGTGGAGCACGTAGTCGCAGAAGTACGGCGCCGTCTTCGAATAGGCACAGCCCTGGCGGGGCTGGGTGACCTTAGTCGTCACCGGCGTCGCGACCGCTGCGTCGTACTCGGCCTGCTTGATCTTGCCCTGGGCCAGCATGGCATGGAGCACGAGGTCGCGGCGGACCTTGGCGTTCTCCGGATTAGTGATCGGGTCGTAGTACGAAGGGCTGTTCACGACGCCGGCCAGCAGTGCAGCCTGCGGAATGGTCAGGTTCTTGGCCGTGGTGCTGAAGAAGAACTTGGATGCGGCTTCGATGCCGTAGGCGTCCCGGTTGAAGAACACGATGTTCAAGTAGCCCTCGAGGATCTGCTCCTTGGTGAACTTCTTCTCCAGCGCGATGGCCAGTTTCATTTCACGGAGCTTGTCCCCGACGCCCTTGTTGACGCCGTTGAGGAGGACCTCGTCGCCCTTGCCTTCGGCCTCCAGCGAGGAGTTGATGACGTTGTTCACGTACTGCTGAGTAATGGTGGACGCGCCCTGCTTGTTGCCGCGCGCCGTGCTCACGAGGGCACGCAGGATGCCGGTGGTGTCCACGCCGCCGTGCTCGTAGAAGCGGCTGTCCTCGATGGCGATGATCGCGTCCTTGATGTGCGGGGACATCTGGTCAAGCGACACCCGGGTGCGGTTTTCCGCGTAGAGGTTGGCGATCACGCTGCCGTCGGAGGCCAAGATCGTGGTCGACTGGCTCGGCGGATCGACCTTCAGCTCAGCCGGGAGGGTGTCGAAGAACTGGATCGAACCGCTCGCCGCGCTGCCTGAAACGGCCGCCGCGGGGACCAGGAGGCCCGCCACCAGGACGCCACAAATAGCGCTCACGCCCAGGAAAAGAAAGATCTTTCCGAGGGTGGTGGCCGTGTCAAATAAAGGGTTCTTGCCAGTCGCCATGTTTTCCACTTTACCGGCAACGACTAGGCTTTATGTCATGACCAAATGGGAGTACGCCACGATTCCGCTCATTATCCATGCCACAAAGCAGATCCTGGACCAGTGGGGCGAGGACGGCTGGGAGCTCGTCCAGGTTGTTCCCGGCCCTGACGGAAACGGCCTGGTTGCCTACCTGAAGCGGGAGAAGCAGTAGCCATGAGCACCCCCTCAGAAGCCATGCCGGCCACGTCCGCGGGCGCGGAAAATGTCTCCGAAAACACCCCTGCCGCGACGGCCACCGGCGCGTCGTCCGCCGTCGAACAGCGCCTAGCGGAGCTGGGCCTGACGCTCCCTGACGTCGCGGCCCCGGTCGCGGCGTATGTTCCGGCCGTCATTTCCGGCAACCACGTCTACACGTCCGGGCAGCTGCCGTTCATCAACGGCAAGCTCGAGGCCACCGGCAAGGTGTCCGCCGGCGCAGCAGGCGCCGCCGATGAGTCCACCGTGTCCCCGGAAGACGCGAAGGCCTACGCTGCCGTCTGCGCCGTAAACGCCCTGGCCGCCGTCAAGAGCGTGATCGGCGACCTCGACCGCATCACGCGGATCGTCAAGGTTGTCGGGTTTGTTTCCTCCGACCCTTCCTTTACCGGCCAGCCCGGCGTCATCAACGGCGCCTCGGAGTTGCTGGGCCAGGTCCTCGGCGACGCCGGCCAGCACGCACGTTCCGCCGTCGGGGTATCCGTCCTGCCGCTCGACTCGCCTGTCGAAGTCGAACTGATCGCCGAATTCGCCTAGAAGGCCGGTCACTTCGTTGCCTCAGTTAGCGCGTCGCCTGTTTGTTCTGCCCCCCGATCTCGAGGGAGCAGCCCGGAGCTGGATTGAACACGGTGAGCGGATGCCCCGTGCCCCCCGCCTGGCCTCCTCGGTGATCCTCCTGCGGGACTCGCCCACAGGCCTGGAAACCTGGCTCGGTTACCGGACGGGGTCCTCCCCGCTCGGTATCCTCGCCTTCCCCGGCGGATCGCTGGATACAACCGACGACGACGCCGTCGGCTGGCTTGGCCCCTCGCCGCAGCACTGGGCCGAGCAGATGGGAACGTCCGACGTCGGGCTGGCGCGCCGCCACGTCGTCGGCGCCATCCGTGAGCTGTTTGAGGAGACCGGCATCCTGCTGGCCGGCCCCGATCTGTCCACCACGGTGGAGCTGACCTCCAGCGCCGACTGGATGCGCGCCCGCGAGGCCGTGGCAGAGCAGGAAAAATCCTTCACCGACCTGCTCGCCAAGCGCGGACTCTCGCTGCGCACCGACCTGCTCAAGCCCCTGGTGAACTGGCTCAGCCCCGATTTTGCGCACCGCCGGTTCAATACCCGCTACTTCGCCGCCACCGTGCCCGTGAACCAGCAGCCCTCGCTGCTGGCCAGCAAGGGTATGTGGGGCCGCTGGGTGTGCTGCCGGAAAGTCGTGGACCAGCGGGACACCACCGTTCTTGGCGACGAGGTGGGCCAGGAGAACACTGTTGGCCGAACCCTGGGCGAACTCCTGGTGCCCGGCTCGGAGATCATGCTCGAGAAGATGGCCAAAGCCAACGGCTGCATCGCCTATCTCAGCTACAAGCGCAAGGCCCACGTCTACCAGCCCAAGCTCGTCGAGGAAGACGGCCGGCTCATGCTCGAAGTTGAAGCCGCCACGACGGTTGCCGGCGAACCCCAGCGGGAACGCTAGGTCCCTGCGCCGCTGGACATGTCCCTCGTTGCCGTGTGCCGGCCCGGGACTTGCCCTTTACTGGCCCGGGCGGGTGGACATAGTGGCACTACGTCCAGTCCTCGCTGTTGGAGCTGGACATGTTCCTCGTTGCCGTATGCCGGCCCGGGACATGCCCTTGCCCTTCATTGGCCCGGGCGGGTGGACATAGTGGCATTATGTCCAGTCCTCGCTGCGGCCGCTGGGAATGCCTAGCGGGTCAGTAGGAGGAGTTGGCGAGCAAAAACGACAGAAGGCCGGTCCCGTTCCCGGGGCCGGCCTTCGTGGTTGCTGCTCGGATCCCTAGCGGGAACGCTGGCGCAGGCGCTGCATGTCGAGAATGACGACGGCGCGGGCTTCCAGGCGCAGCCAGCCGCGCTGCACGAATTCAGCCAGGGCCTTGTTGACCGTTTCGCGGGAGGCGCCGACCAGCTGGGCGAGCTCTTCCTGCGTCAGTTCGTGGGCGACCAGGACGCCGTCGGTCGCCGGGCGGCCGAAGCGGTCGGCCAGATCCAGCAGCGCCTTCGCCACTCGGCCCGGCACGTCGGAGAAGACGAGGTCGGAGAGGGAGTCGTTGGTGCGCCGCAGGCGGCGTGCCAAGGCCTGCAGCAGCTGCGCCGAGACCTCCGGGCGGGTGCGCAGCAGCGCATTGAGGCTCTCGTTCTTCAGGCCGGCGAGGCGCGTCTCGGAAACGGCAGTTGCCGTGGCCGTTCGCGGGCTGGGGTCAAACAGTGCCATTTCGCCGAAAAGTTCGCCCGGGCCGAGGATGGCCAGCAGTGACTCGCGGCCGTCCGGCGACGTGCGGCCGAGCTTCACCTTGCCGGAGACGATGAAGTAAAGCTGGTCACCCTGATCGCCTTCCCGGAATACCGAGGCACCGCGTGAAAGGTCCACCTCGGTAAGTTCGTCCGTCAGCAGACGGAACGCCTCGTCGTCGAGCGTGGCGAAAAGGGGGGCGCGGCGCAATACCTCGATATCCATGAAATCTCCTGACTAGCTGTGTCGGCTGGGGCGCTTCAGCCATTCTTTCAGAATTTTGGAGCTTCTGTGACGTAGTTGGCACTGAAACGCCCGAAGGGGCCGAATGCGCACGGCTCGGGAAGTCCGCGCAGATCCCTGCGCAGGCTAACGGCCGGTCGGCAAACGTTCAGCTTACACCGGTACAATCGTCGCTGAACTGTCTGTAAGGAGCCCCGGTGTTTGGCCTGACCATTTTGGACGTGGCGTTGGTTGTGGCGCTCTTGTCCTACCTTATCCACGGTCTTCGCAACGGCTTCCTTGTGACGCTCGGCGGCATCGCGGGATTCGCTGCCGGTGCCGTCGCCGCCTTCGTCTCCGTTCCCATCGTCAGCGGCTTGGTAGAGGACAGCGGCTGGCGCCTGACAGCAATCGTTGCCACCGCCGTCCTGCTCATGATCGTGGGGAACGGCCTCGGCACCATGATCGGGCGGCAAATCCGCAGCGTGGTCCCGTTCAGCCCCCTGCGCGCGGTAGACCGTCTTGTGGGCGGGGGCGTGAACGTGGTGGTGTCCGCCCTCGTGATGTCGATGCTGGCGTTCAGCATCGGGGCCCTGGGCGTGCCGTTCGTGTCGGAGCAGCTCGCGGAGTCCAAGGTCATCAGGTTCATCGACGGCGCGACGCCCACGCCGGTCAAGGCATCGATGGCGCAGCTGCGCTCTGCCGTGATGGGCGACGGCATCCCCACCCTGCTGGACGGCTTCGGCCAGAGCCGGCCCGTTGCCATCCCGAACACCAGCACGGATACGCCGGCGCTGAACAAGGCCGCTGCGTCTGTACTTAAGATCGCCGGAACTGCCTACCAGTGTGGCCAGAACCAGACCGGAACAGGCTTTGTGGTCGCCCCCGGGCGGGTGGTGACCAACGCCCACGTGGTCGCCGGAGTCGACGAGCCGGTGGTGGAAACGCCCGGCGGCCGCGCACTGCCCGGGCGCGTCGTCTACTTTGACTCCCAGCACGACCTCGCCGTTGTGGCGGTGGACGGCCTGCGCTCGGAACCCCTAGCGCTGGCCGCTGACCTGCCGTCCGGCAGCGCCGCGGCCTTCGCCGGTTATCCGCACGGCGGGCCCTTCCAGTCCAAGCCGGCCACGGTGCAGGACATCGCCACCGTGCTGGTCCCAGACATCTACGGCAAAAATGCGTCACCCGAGGATGTGTACCGGCTGGCCGGTGACGTGCAGCCGGGCAACTCCGGCGGCCCGCTCCTGACCATGGACGGGCAGGTGGCGGGGGTGGTTTTTGCTAAGGCCACATCGGAGTCCTCACTCGGATTTGCGATCACCATGGCTGACCTCAGCCCGGTCGCTGCCCAGGCGCCGGGTCTGGGCAGTGCTGTCTCGTCTGGACAGTGCATCAAGAAATAGCCGGGCGTGGCGCCGGCCAGAGCTACGCCTAAGCCACGGCTAAAGCCACTCCAAGCTCTGCCCGTGCGGGCCGGTGATGGCCGCTGGCTGGCCGTCCTGCAGTAAAAGGAACCGGCCGCGGAGCCGGGCGTCGTCCATTTCCGGGACCACATTGGACCCGTCGGCCTGCGCAATCACCGTGTGCCCTTCGTTCGAGAGCCAGTGGCAGCCCCGCTCCGCCGCAAGATCCGCCATGGTGCGCCGGAACTGGGAGCGTCCGCTGGCATCCAGGTATCCCATCACGGCGCTGTGGAACACCACCAAGGCTGCGTCGGCCGGGGCGCGGCCGACGAGGTCCACGAGTAGTTCATTGAGGTCGCCTGCCTCCAGCAGCGGCGGGTGTTCCTGGGCGATTGCGATCGCCTGGCGGAACCGTTCGAGCCGGAACTCCTGCTCCGGCCAGACGAGGGCTTCGAGCCAGGCGACGTCGTCCGGGTTGCGGACGTCCAGGGGGTTGAGATCGATACCGGCTCGCCAGGCCACCAGGGGGGTTTGCGCCGGCAGTGGTACCGGGCCCGAGGTGACGCAGCGCAGGACCGGAAACGTGCCGGGCGTGGCGCCGGCCGGAATCAGCCGTGTCGTCTCTGGTTCAGCGACCTCCGCCGGGTCCGCGTCCCCCCGGCTGGCGCCCGATTCCGCCGCGCCGTCGTCGACAGCGTTGCCCGCCGCGCCGCCGTCGGCCCGTGCACGGACAAACTCGTAGCCGTAGCGGTCAGGGAACAAAGCCAGCCCGGCCGAGGCGCCCGCCTCGATGAGGGCCAACGGACGGCCCTCAACGGCCGAAATTTGGGCGAGTGACGGCAACAGTGTGGCGCAGCGTCCGGCCTCGTTCGTCTGGGTGGACCGCGAGAGAACTATTTCCGCGACTTCGGCCCAGTGATCGGCCAGGAAGGCCCGGAAGTCTCCGTAGGGGCTGACCTGTGCGCCGAGGAACCGGGCCGCCGCGAGCATCAGCAGCGGCTGCCGCTTGTTGTGCGGCCACTGATCGATCCGCCGGATCAGCTCGGCGTCACCGGCGATCCCCAGTGCCCACGCGGCATAGCACGGGGAGGAACCCGGGGCATCGACCGCGCCGAAGTGCCGGTACCACTGCGCTGTCGCAGATTCAGTGGCTGACTCCGTGGCAGAGTCCCCGCCCGAGTCCCCGGACGGGGATGCGGGCCCCGTGGGGGACATGCTCAGCCCTTGTCCGCGTGCAGTCCGGCGAGGTATTCGATTGCGAAGCGGTAGCCCAGGATCCCGGCGCCGGCGATCACGGCCTTGCTGATGTCCGAAAGGTAGGAATGGTGCCGGAAGGCCTCGCGGGCGTGAACATTGGTGATGTGCACCTCGACCGTCGGCAGGGCAACAGCGGAAATGGCGTCCCGGATGGCCACGGACGTGTGCGTGTAGGCGCCGGCGTTGATCACGATTCCCACCGCCTTCCCGCGTGCGGCGTGGATGGCGTCCACCAGTGCACCCTCGTGGTTGGACTGGAAGCACTCGACGTCCATGCCGTGTGCTGCGCCGGCGTCCTTGGCGAGCTGTTCGACGTCGGCCAGGGTCGCCGTCCCGTATTTCTCCGGCTCGCGGGTGCCGAGCAGGTTCAAGTTGGGTCCGTTGAGTACCAGAATGGTGCCGCGGCCTGCGCCGCTGGCGGGTGTGGCTTCAGTCATGTCTGCAAATCTATCGCGCCGCGGCATCCACGCGCTGTTCGTTACCGGCCACTTCTTTATCTGCGCACCTCGTTATCGGGGCACTGTCCGCTAGGCGGAACGCAGCGTGCTGCGGCGTCGACCTGCTGGACCGACGACGGCGGCGCAGCCCACCAGGGTGGGCGGCGCCGCCGGCCGAACGCCGTCGGCAAACGCGTGTCGAAGGGGCGCCGGCTATTTCTTCAGCGATTGGGCGATTTGGGCCATGACGGTGTTGTCGGCCAGGGTGGTCGCGTCGCCCACCTCGCGGCCTTCCGCGACGTCCTTGAGCAGGCGGCGCATGATCTTGCCGGACCGGGTCTTGGGCAGCTCGGGGACCACGAGGATAATTTTGGGCTTGGCGATCGGACCGATTTCCTTGCCCACGTGGTTGCGGAGTTCCTGCACGATCGTCTCTCCGGTGTCCGTGGCATCCCCGCGCAGGATCACGAAGGCGACGACCGCCTGGCCGGTGGTCTCGTCTGCGGCTCCGACGACGGCGGCTTCCGCCACCGCGGGGTGGGACACCAGCGCGGACTCGATTTCGGCGGTGGAGAGCCGGTGCCCGGAAATGTTCATCACGTCATCTACACGGCCCAGCAGCCAGAGGTCGCCGTCCTCGTCCTTCTTGGCGCCGTCGCCGGCGAAGTACATGGTCTCGAAGCGGGACCAGTAGGTTTCCTTGAACCGTTCGGGGTCGCCCCAGATCCCGCGCAGCATGGCCGGCCACGGTTCACGGATCACCAGGAAGCCGCCGTGCCCGTTGGGCACCGATTCGCCGGCCTCGTCCACGACGTCCACGGCGATGCCGGGCAGCGGGACCTGGGCCGAACCGGGCTTGGTCGCCGTGACACCCGGCAGCGGGGCGATCATTTGCGCCCCGGTCTCGGTCTGCCACCAGGTGTCCACGATCGGTGCGGGGTTCTCCTTGCGTTCGCCGTTCTTGCCGGCATTGGAGCCGATGACCTCGCGGTACCACATCCAGGCTTCCGGGTTGATGGGTTCGCCGACCGAACCGAGGACGCGGATCGAGGAGAGGTCGGACTTGGCCGGGATGTCCTTGCCCCACTTCATGAACGTGCGGATGGCGGTGGGGGCGGTGTAGAGGATGGAGACCTTGTACTTCTCCACGATCTCCCACCAGCGGCCCTGGTGCGGGGAGTCCGGAGTGCCTTCGTAGATGACCTGGGTGGCGCCGTTGATGAGCGGGGCGTAGGCAACGTAGGAGTGCCCGGTGACCCAGCCGATGTCGGCGGTGCACCAGTAGACGTCGGTCTCCGGGTGGAGATCGAAGACGGCCCGGTGCGTGTAGGCGGTCTGGGTGAGGTAGCCGCCGGTGGTGTGCAGGATGCCCTTGGGCTTTCCGGTAGTGCCGGAGGTGTAGAGGATGAAGAGCGGGTGCTCGGCGTCGTGCCCGACGGCGGTGTGCTCGGCGGACGCGGCGTCGACTGTGTCCGCCCACCAGTGGTCGCGGCCCTCGTGCCAGTCCACGTCCGCCCCGTTGCGCTTGACCACCACCACGTTCTGCACGGTGTGGCCGTCCCCATCTCCCTCGCGGGCCAGGGCGTCGTCGACGGCGGCCTTCAGAGCGCTGGGCTTGCCGCGGCGGTAGGTGCCGTCGGCCGTGACCACGAGCTTGGCCTCGGCGTCGTCAATCCGGGAACGCAAGGCATCGGCGGAGAAGCCGCCGAAGACCACGGAATGGATAGCGCCGATCCTGGCGCATGCCAGCATGGTGATGACGGCCTCGGGAATCATGGGCAGGTACACCGCGACGCGGTCGCCCTTCGCCACGCCCAGGGACTCGAAGGCGTTCGCGGCCTTCTTCACTTCCTCGGTCAGCTGTGCGTAAGTGTACGTGCGGGTGTCGCCGGGCTCGCCCTCGAAGTAGATCGCCACCCGGTCCCCGTTACCGGCCAAGACGTGGCGGTCCAGGGCGTTGTAGGCGGCGTTGACCTCCCCGCCGACAAACCACTTCGCGAACGGCGGGTTGGACCAGTCCAGCGTCTGGGTGAAGTCCTTGGACCAGCTGAGCAGTTCGCGGGCCTGCTTCGCCCAGAACGCGGGGCGGTCGGCGTCGGCCTCGGCGTACTCACCCGCGGAGACCACCGCATTCGCCGCGAACTCGGCCGACGGCGCGAAGCGGCGGTTCTCCTGGGACAAGTTTTCGAAGGCGTCGCCGTGGGGCGTCTGCGTGGCCATGGAGCCGGGTGTCTGCTGGGACATGGTGAACCTCGTCATTCATCGATCCGGGCTCCGCGGCCATGCGCGTCGCCTCCGCGCGGGGCCGCATGCGCGACGCCGGGCGGCGGCAGACCGCGGCAGTGCCGCTGGAGCTGTCTGGAATAAACACTAATACGTGGGTCCGACCAAACGTGCGCCCCGTCACAAACAGCGCCGTGAGTGGTGTTTGTTAAGCGCCGAATGGTTCGTTGGCGGCGCCGGGCTGCGGCCGGGAGCCAGGCGTCCGCGATTCGGAAGGCCGGAGAATTCTGCTGTGGCCGTCCTCGGCTTGTCCGCTAGTGATCGGCCATCCACTTGGCTAGGCTGAGATGAAGTTGTGACATCCGATGGAGGCGACAGGAACCGCTTGCGGCGCTGTCTTTGCCTGCCGTTAGGCGGCGCTGTCCAGGGTGCCGCCATGCTAAGGAGATACGGAATGAACGAGCAAGACAACGGGCAGCTCCGGGCGCCCGCCCAGAGCCAGGGCGGAACGGCGCAGCCGGGGCCGGCCGGGTTCGGGGATGCGCCACGCTTCACGGTGGACAAGAAGACCGCGAAGAAGAACGAGGCCGTCCTCGGCCCCTTCACCATCCGGGACCTCACCGTCTTCGGCTCTACACTGCTTCTTTTCATTGCCTCGCTGATTCCGATGTTTGCTTTCGCATACAACTTGTGGAATCTGGGCAGCCTGTTCTTCCTGGGCCTGGGTATCGTGCTTCCGCTCATTGTCACCGCGTTGTTCGTGGCCCGCCGCCTCAGCCCGTCGACCAAAATCCGGATCGGGTCCCTGTCGATCGACCAGTTCGCGTCCGTCGTGGCGTCTTTCACGCTGGCTTTCTTCTTCCTGGCCGTCGCCGGGGCCTTCGTGCCGAGCATGCTGATAGCGCTCCTTGGCGCCCTGGGCCTCTTCGCGGCCACCGTCCTGGCCCGCTGGATTCCGTTCTTTGCTGGCGACTTCCTGGGCCGGGAGGAATCCCCTGCCCACATCGTGGCCCGTGAAGCTTCAGCCCCGGTGCAAAAGCCCCGTGCGCCGAAGGCGCCGAAACAGCCCAAAACGGCCAAGGACTCCGCGGGAACAGGTGCATCCAAGGCGGCAGGTACGGGCGCCGCAGCATCGGGCGCGGCAGCATCCGGCACCGCAGCATCGGGCGCGGCAGCGGGCTGGGGCAAGCGCCCGGCCGCCAGCGGCCCGGTAACCGGCGGCCAGGCGGCAACCTCACCGGCCGCGCCGGCGGCAACTTCACCGGCCGCGCCGGCGGCGGGAGCAGCGTCAGCAGGGGCGCCGTCGGCGGGTGCGGCACCCGTTGCGTCACCGGGCGCTGCGGCATCCAGTGCACCGGAGACTCAGATTTCGGGCGTTGTACCCGCAGCCGGCGCGGCTGCCACAGCGCCATTGGCCTCGTCGACGCCGGGCGCCTCGTCGACGCCGTCGACGCCGTCTCCGTCGGCTGAGTCGGCACGGTCCGCTGAACCGGCTGCGTCCGGTGCGGCAGAGACCCGGGCCGCCGCCGTCCCGGCTGCTGCCGCCGGTGCCGCAGCCGCCGGTGCCGCTGCAGCCGCTGGTGCCGCTGCGCAGACCCCGACCGCGGCTGAGCAGACCCAGGCCGCCGGCGTTCCGGCAACCCCCGGCGGCAGTGCCCCCACCACCGTCAACCCCCAGGTCCGGCCAAACGACCAGGTCCGCCCGCAGGAGCCCATCGGCGCCACGGTGGATCCCGCCAGCCGGCCCGCCGAGGACGATGTCCACCCTGTGCACGAGGCGTTCTGGTTCGCCGTCGCACAGCCCCGCACCGCCGTCGACCCGCGCACCGGAGCCCCGGCTTTCGTCATTGAACCCGGCGGCTGGGTCCTGGCCATTGAGGACCGCGGCAACGAGTTCCTCGTCCAGCACACCGACGGCCGGTTGGGCGTCCTGCGGGACCTCAGCAACATCGAACGCGGTTAGCCCAACCCTGTGACCACGGAATCCGGCAGCACGGTATCCGGCACCCCGGTCCCCGGTAGCGCCAAGCCCCGTGCGGCGCGGGCGTCCGGGGAGTCTGTCCTGGCGCTCAAGCGCCGCGCGCGCCGGATCAACCGGGAACTCGCGGAACAGTACCCCTATGCCCACGCGGAGCTGGACTTCCGCAGCCCGTTCGAGCTCGTGATAGCTACCGTGCTGTCCGCGCAGACCACGGACGTGCTGGTCAACCAGATTACGCCCCTGCTGTTCGCCCGCTACCCGGACGCGCGGCGGATGGCGGAGGCGGATCCGGCCGAGCTGGAGGCCATCATCAAGCCCACCGGTTTCTTTCGCGCCAAGGCCAGAAATCTCCTGGCGCTGTGCACCCGGCTTGTGGACGAGTACGACGGCGAGGTGCCGGGCCGGCTGGAGGAGCTGGTGACGCTTCCCGGCGTCGGGCGGAAAACCGCGAACGTCGTGCTGGGCAATGCTTTCGGCATTCCGGGCATCACGGTGGACACCCACTTCGGCCGCCTGGCGCGGCGTCTGGGCTGGACGGAATCGGATGACCCGGTCCGGATCGAATCCGACGTCGCTGCGCTGTTCGAGCCGAAGGACTGGACCATGCTCTCGCACCGCGTCGTCTTTCACGGCCGCCGCGTCTGCCACTCCCGCAAGCCGGCCTGCGGCGCCTGCGCCGTCGCCAACTGGTGCCCCAGCTACGGGATGGGGGAAACCGATCCGGAGAAGGCCAGGAAACTGCTGAAGTACGAACTCGCCCCGGGGCAGGAGGCACTGCTGGCCCGGTTGCTGGCCGAGACGCACCGCGCCGCGGAAATCCGGATGGAATCGCAGAGGAAGCAGCCTTGACCGCGCGCCAGGACCTCGTCGACCTCGTAGCCGCGGTGGAGGCGGGCACGGCGCCGGCCCCGGATCCGCGCTGGCGGGAACTCGCCGTCGAACCCGGTGAGCGGGTCCGCAGGGCCGCCGTGCTCATGCTCTTTGGTGCGCTGGGCAACGATCCAGCCGAGTCCGAGAAACTGCTCGCTCCCGCCGATTTGGACGTGCTGCTGCTCCAGCGGGCCCAAACCCTGGAGGACCATCCCGGGCAAGTGGCTTTTCCGGGCGGCGGCATCGACCCGGGGGAGTCCGTGGTCGACGCCGCCCTTCGCGAGGCGGAAGAGGAGACCGGACTGAACCCTGCAGGCGTAGACGTCCTCGGAGTAATGCCTGAACTGGCGCTGCCCCGGGGCAATTTCCTGGTCACCCCGGTCCTGGCCTGGTGGGCTGCCCAGTCACCGGTCCGTGTGGTGGACTACGGTGAATCCGCGCAGGTGTTCCGTGTTCCGGTCCGCGACCTGCTGGACCCGGACAACCGCGTGATGGCAACGGTCAGCCGGGCCGGCCAAACGTTCCAGAGCCCCGCCTTCACCGTCAACGGAGTAGTGGTGTGGGGGTTTACCGGGATGATCCTGAACCAGCTTTTTGAACAGCTGGGCTGGGCCGTTCCTTGGGACCGCGCGCGGCTCTACGGGATTGATGCGTGAAGCCCACAGGGTACCGGCGGGTCCGCTAGCCGGTCGCCACGGCACTGCCCGCCAGGGGAACGCGCAGCCGTCCTGCCGACGTGCTGGCGGCCATCCGCCGGTTGGTACCTGACCGATCCACAACCAGGCCGGTCGCGGCGTTCTCGCGCACGGCGTTGATGCCCGCCGCCGCGCTCTTGATGGAGCTAAAGAGCGGTGACACGGCAACTACCGTGCCATCCGCCGCCGTTAACCTGAAGAAATAAGCCTTATCGCCAGCCTGCGCGATCTCAAAAATGCCAGCCAAACCGCTGCCTCCCCAATTCCTTGCGTCGTTGCAATAGCCGGCGGTTCGTACGGGAATTCGCCAGCCTTTCGAGGGTAGTCGGGTGACGGAGCCCACACAACGCTACCGACGGGTACGTTACAGGCGGTGACTTCTGTCACTCATTTGGCGTGGTCGTACGAGTCCACCACCGCCACGCTGACCGGAAATTCGACTGGAATCCGGCCGAACAACAGTTCCTTGGCGGCAGTCGCGGAGGCCTCGATCGCCTTGATGCAGTCGCCGACGGCGCTTTCGGGGCAGTGCACCATGACTTCGTCGTGGAGGAAGAACACCAGTTCGCCAACGGCTGCGCCGTCCGATCGCATGGTGCGTAGCCGGCGCCTGAGTTCAGCGAGCCAGCACGCCGCCCAATCAGCGGCCGAGCCCTGGACAACGAAGTTCCGGGTGAAGCGGCCGCGCGAGCGGGCGATCGAGTCCGCCCGGCGCTGTTCTTCCGCGGTGGTGGAGTGCTGGCTCTGCAGCCAGCGGTCCGACGGCGGCGGGCTGCTCCTGCCCAGCCGTGAAGTGACGGTCTTGCCGGCTTCGCCGTCGCGGGCGGCCTGCTCGACGAAGCCCACGGCGCGGGGGTATGTGCGGGCCAGCTGGGGCATCAGCCGTCCGGACTCGCCCGTCGTCGCCCCGTAGATGGCTCCGAGGAGGGCCACCTTGGCTTTTGCCCGGTCGCCGCCGAAGCCCTGCGCGGCAATGCCTGCATAGAGGTCCTTGTCCCGGGCGGCCTCGGCCATCTTGGAGTCCTGAGCCAGCGCCACGAGCACACGCGGTTCCAGCTGCGAGGCGTCGGCAACGATCAGTTTGTGGCCTGGATCGGCGTGCACCGCGCCGCGGATCTGGCGCGGGATTTGAAGCGCCCCGCCGCCCCGGGACGCCCACCGGCCCGACACCACGCCGCCCACCACGTACTCAGGCTGGAACCGCCCGTCCTTCACCCAAGTATCGAGCCATGCCCAGCCATTGGCCGCGTGGAGACGGGCCAGCTTCTTGTATTCCAGCAGCGGCACGATCGCGGGGTGGCTGGATTCCTTCAGCTCCCATTGGCGGGTGGTCTTCACTTCGATGCCGTTGCGGTGCAGGGCGCGCATGAGCTCCTGCGGGGAGTCCGGGTTCAGCGCCGGCGACTTCAGCAGCAGCCTCAGGTCGACCGTGAGTGATTCGAGTCTGGCCGGGCGCTGTCCCGGAGCCGGGCGGGGTCCGAGGTGATCCGCGAGAATCTGCTCGTGCAGTTCCTCCCGCCACGGGACACCGGTGTGCTGCATTTCGACGGCGATCATGGCCCCGGCAGATTCCGCCGCGAGCAGCAGCTGCAGCCGTTGGCGCCAGCTGGCGTCGGTGACGGTCGCCGTGCCCGAGCCCGAGCCAGGGTCCGTTCCCGCCTGGCTCAGCGCCGCCTGCTGCGCGGCGTACTCGGCGCGGAGAGCCTCAAGGGACTGGCCGGGACGCTGGCCGGGGGCCGGGGCATCGAACAGGGCCCCCTGTTCCGGCGGCGGGGCAGGGGGCTGCAGGCCCCGCGGTGGCTGGTGCAGCTCGTCGTCCTGCGTCAGCTTCTCCGCCGCCTGCGCATAGCCGGTGTGCGCGGTGAACTCCGAGTGGGCCAGGATTGAACCGCACAACGTGAGGTCGTAGCAACGCTCGAGATCCACCCCGGCGCCCAGAAGCGCCGGGTACCAGTCCTGCGTCCGGTGCCAGATCCAGCGCGGGTGCCGCGCCTCAAGCCCGCGCACAACTCCGGCGAGGTCGCCGGCGCTGACAACCCGGGGTCCCGGATTGGACGGTTCAGGAGCGCCGTCCGCCGTGAGTTGCTGCAGCGCCGCGCCGTCGGCGTGGGCAGCGAGCAGCAGGTACATAGGGTCAATTCTGCCCTGCCCCGGGGCGTGGTCCGTGCGCATCTCCTCGCCGCGGCGGCAGGAAGGCCGCGATGCTTGTCCACATAGCCCACGACGGCGGTTACGCCGCGCTTGGCGCCCGGGCACAGTGGCAGCATGAACAGGCACCAGCAACGTGGTCCAGGCTCGCCGCCTCCGCCGGAGCAGGGGCCCTGGATCCCCGGGGATTCCGCGGAAACCCTGCTCGTCACCGGGGTCGATGTGCTGCGCGGCGAAGTGGAACGCATCGTGGCGGCGGCCGGCGGCCAGCTGCGGACGGTGCAGGACGTTGCCGAGGCTGCACCGTTCTGGGACGCCGCGGCCGCCGTGCTGGTGGGCAGTGACATCCGCGAGCTGCCGCCCCGGCGGAGGGCTCCTGCCGTGCTGCTCGGCCTCAAAGGTGACGGGGACGGGCTGTGGCATCTGGCCGCCGCCGTCGGGGCTGAACGCGTCGCGGTGCTGCCGGAGGCGGCCGCCTGGCTGGCGGAATACCTGAGCCGGTCCCGCGCGCCGGAAGCCGGCGGACTCGTTCTGGGTCTCACCGGCGGCTGCGGCGGTGCCGGGGCCACGACGGCCGCCATCTGGATCGCGCAGGCCGCCGCCGGAACCGGGATCCGCGTGCTCCTGATCGACGGCGACCCCTGTGGCGGCGGCCTGGAACTGTCGTTGGCCGCCGAGGACGCCCCCGGGCTCCGCTGGCCGGATCTGGCCGGGGTGAGCGGGAGCATCGACCCTGCCCAACTGCACGATGCGCTGCCGGGCGCCGGCGGATTCGCTTTCCTGTCGTGGCCGGGTACCCGGGATCGTGCCGTCGGTGTGGACGCGGTCACCGTGGCCGCGGTGCTCGACGCCGCCCGCCGCGGCTGCGAGTTGGTCGTGCTGGATATTGGCCGGGAACGGGAGGCCTTGCGGGCCTTCGCCGGCGAATGCGACCGGATCATCGTCGTCGCGCCCGCCCGGCTGCGGGCCGCCGTCGCCACGGCCTGGCTGGTGCAGGAGCTTCCACTTGTGGACACCGCGCTCGTGGTCCGGGCCGGTCCCGGCGCCGCCTTGGATGCGCCACTGATTGCCGACTCCGTGGGGCTTGCCCTTCAGGGCATCATGCCAGACATCAAGGGTCTGGCCGGAGCAACGGAACTCGGCCGCCTTCTGGAAGCCGGCCGGCAGCGCGCCGTCCGCCGGTTCGCCACCGGAGTCCTTGATCTGAACGGCGGAGATGCCTCATGAGTGCCCATGCGGCCGTGGAACCCGCCGAACCGGAACAGCCCACCCGGCGGGCTCCGGGGCGCCGGCGTTCGCAGGGATTTCTCGATCAGACGCTGCTGGATTCCGTGCGCGAGTCCGTCATGGCAGATGCTTCCCCGGTGACTCCGTCGCGGGTGGCGGCCGCGGTGCAGGCCAGCGGACGGCTGCTCGGCACGGCCGGCGCCCTGGCTGCGGTGGAGAGCATCAGCGCGGAACTGAACGGCCTGGGCCCCTTGCAGCCGCTCACCCGGGACCCCGCCGTGACGGACATCTTTGTCAACGGGCCGGACTCGGTCTGGCTGGACCGCGGCGGCGGTCTGGAGAAGGCGCCTGTCGTCTTTTCCGGGGAACCGCAGATCCGGGCCCTCGCCGCGAGGCTGGTGGCAGCCGGCGGCCGCCGGCTGGATGACGGTTCGCCGTGCGTCGACGTCCGGCTCGACGGCGGCTACCGGGTGCACGCGGTGCTGCCGCCCATTTCCACGGCCGGAACCCTCCTGAGCGTGCGCATCCGCCGGGCCACGGTCTTCACCATGCCCGAGCTGAGGCGCGACGGCATGTTCGGGACCGGAACGTCCGGGAGCGTGGTCCAGTCCGTACTCGAACGCATGGTGGCGTCCAGGCTGAGCTTCCTCATCAGCGGAGCCACCGGCTCGGGGAAAACGACGCTACTGGCTACGCTGCTGGGACTTTGCCACCCGGGGGAGAGGCTCGTCCTGATTGAGGACGCCGCGGAACTGAATCCGGTCCACCCGCACGTCGTCGCGCTGGAATCCCGGCACGGAAACCTGGAAGGCGGCGGTGCCGTGGACCTCGGCGAACTGGTCCGCCAGGCCCTGAGGATGCGGCCGGACCGGCTGGTGGTGGGCGAATGCCGCGGCGCGGAAGTCCGCGAACTGCTCTCGGCCATGAACACCGGACACACCGGAGGCGGCGGGACCATCCACGCGAATGAGGCCTCGGCTGTTCCCGCCCGGCTGGCGGCCCTTGGCGCGCTCGCCGGCATGGGCCAGGACGCCGTACGGCTGCAGGTCGCCAGTGCGATCGACGCCGTCGTACATGTCGAACGGACCGAAACCGGGCGCCAGGTCGCGAGCATTGGAATCATGGAGGCCGACGACATTGGCCTGACAGTCACCGGCGCATTGGACGTCCAACAGGGCCGGCTCCGCTTCGGCCGGGCCTGGCCGCAGCTGGCACACCGTCTCGGCCTGGATCCCGGGCTGGCCGGAGCGGGCCCCTCCGAGCTACAGGAAGCGCGGCCGGCAGAGCGCCCGCCGGGATCCGGACACGAACCCGCGAGGGCAAGGACGCTTCGATGACCGCCCTGGTGATCTTCGCCTTGGTGCTGGCCGTGTGGCTGGCATTTCCCTCCTCGCGCGCGGCCGGTCAGCGTATCCGCAGGGCATTGCAAGGCGCCGGCACCGGAAGTTCCGCCGCCGACGCGCAGCCGCGATCCCGCCGGCTTTGGGCTGTCCGGCGATTCCGTGGCTTGCACGGTAGGGGATCAGCAGATGCTGGGACCGTGCCAATGACGGTGGTGGTCCAACAGTTGGCCGCGCTGCTGAAGGGAGGGCGCATCCCCGCCCGGCTGTGGGACGAACTCTGGGTCCTGTACGGCGGGGACGCTGCGCGGGAACGGTCCGCGGGCCAGATGGCGGGTCACGGTGCCGGCCGCTACCAAGCCCGCGAAGGCTCCGGAACGGTCCTCGGCCCGGAGTCCCTCAGGATCCTTGCGGCCGCGCGTGCCGCCGCCCTGCGCGGGTCCTCCGTGGCCTCGGCCATCCGTCGCGAGGTCTCCGGCAGCACTGCCGGCGACGGCACCGTCGTTTTAGCCATGGGGGCGGCGGGCGTCCGCGCCGGCCGGGACGTGCACGTGTGGGGCGAGCTCGCCGCATGCTTTGACACAGCCGAGGCCAGCGGTTGCCCGCTGGCCGATGTCCTGGCGCGCTTTGCCGCCCACCTTGAGACGGAGGACGACGCCGAGGCCGCCCGGGAGACCGCCCTGGCGGGTCCGCGCGCGACTGTCCGTTTACTGACCTGGCTCCCGCTGTCCGGTCTGGCTCTCGGCCTGCTGCTGGGCGTGGATCCGGTGGCGACGCTGCTGGGGAACCCCTGGGGCCTCGCGGCGCTGGCCGCAGGTGTGGTGCTGACCGCCGTCGGCCGGTGGTGGTCCTCACGGCTCGTCCGGGCCGCGGCGGAAGCCCCATCGTGACTCCGCGGCCGCCGTGAGGCCCGAACTGGCCGGATTCGTGGTGGCAGCGAGCCTGGCCGGTGCAGCCGCAGTGGTCCTCGCCCGCCCGGACCGGGCCCGCCGGCGGCTCCGGCGCCAATTTCCGGCCCCGGCACACCCGGCCGCCCGACGTCCGGCGCCCGGCGGCACCGGACGGCGCGGAGGGCATGGGTTCCCAGGCCTGCGGGATACCGCCATGATGCTGGAACTGATCGGCGCCATGCTGGATGCGGGTGCCGGGCTTGGCCGGTCCCTCGAACTCGTCGCCGCCCTTGTGTCTCCGGAACTCGGGCGACAGCTTCGGCCGGTCGTATCGGCACTCGCAATCGGCGCCGACTGGGACACAGCATGGCGCAGTTCCGGTGCCCGGGCGCCCCAGCTCCTCGCCCTGCGCGACGCGCTTTGCTTCGCCGCGCTCACCGGAGCCCCCTCCTCAGCGCTGCTCTATGCCCAGGCCGCCCGGCTTCGCCGCGAACGCAACAGGGCGGCCGAGCAGCGTGCTGCTGCGCTGGGCGTGAAACTCGTTGTGCCGCTGGGCCTGTGCTCCCTGCCGGCGTTTGTGTGCCTCGGCGTCGTGCCCGTGCTCCTGGGGCTGATCCCGGCCTGATGCCGGCAGCTCTCCTCCACAGCCCGCCCGTAGGGGCACGTTTTCCACTTGGCGGACCTCGGGGCTTACGGCGCAACAGCCCAGCCGGGAGAGTCGAAGCAGCCGGCGATCCTGCCGGTGTCCCGTGGAAGGAAAAGCAGATGTCAATAAGTCAGGACGGTCCCGCTGCAAATCGGAAGGACGCAGGGGAGGGCGGTGTGGCCGGGGTGTACGAAATCTATCCCGGCGCCAGCTCGGTTGTCCCCGTTCAGCCGCGCCGGCGCAGGAGGCCGCCATCCGCGCAGGCGGGAATGGCCACCGCTGAATATGCCATTGCAACGCTGGCCGCCGTAGGGTTCGCCGGGGTCCTCGTGTTCATCATGCGCAGCGATGAGGTCCGCGGTTTCCTCCTGAACCTCATTCGGACTGCGCTCACGCTGCCATGAAGGCAGGCTGGCGCGGCTGGGGCGGTGGCAGCCGGAAGGAACCGCCGCGCACCGCGGAGTGCCGCGGGGCGGTGACTGCGGAGTTCGCCGTGGCGTTGCCATCGGTCGTGTTCCTGCTCGCCCTGCTGCTGGCGGGTTCGGCGGCGGGAGTGACGCAACTGCGCGTCGAGGAAGCGGCCCGCGGCGGTGCCCGCGCGCTGGCGCGGGGAGCGGGGGCCGGCGAAGTGGGTGACATTGTCCGCCGGCTTGCCGGCGATACGGCAGCGGCCGAGGTGACACTCGACGGCGAATGGCACAGGGTCACCGTGTCCGGCCGCGTCCCGGGGGCTGTCGGTTCTCTCATTCCGTGGCTCCTGAGCGCCAGTGTGTGGGCGCGTGCTGAGGCCCCGGGTGCTGCACAACAGCCCCGCTTGAATGGTGCCTCCCGCTCCCCGGGGCAGGGCACCTGATGTCGCCGGCACGTCTCTGGGCCCGGGCGCCGCGGCCCCGAAGTTCGGATCCTGACCATGCCCCGCACCGCTGGAGGCCTTCGGAGCGGGGCTCCGGGACGGTCTTGGCCCTGGGGCTCGGGCTGGTGGTCATCGCGGCGGTGGCCTTGCTGCTGCTTCTGGCCCAATCGGCCGTCGCGGCGTCGCGGGCTGCGGCGGCTGCCGACCTCGCGGCGCTGGCTGCCGCGGATGCCGCACGGGGAATCACGTCCGGCGAGCCCTGTGCCGTGGCCCGGGAGGTCGCGTTGAAGAACGACGCCGCGATGGTTGCCTGTTCTGAGGGCGCGGACGCCACAGTGCAGGTCCGCACCGAGCTCGGCGCCGGACCGTTCCTCGGGGCGGCCACAGGGCTGGCCCGGGCGGGACCGCCGCCTGCGCCCGGGAGCCAGACCCCGCCGTGAACGGCGCCCCGTTCCCTGCGGAGGACCAGACGCGGAGGGCCGGAAGCCGCGAATCTGCCCGCGGCTGGCTCCGCGAATCGTCCCTTGGCTGGCGCCGACGTCCCGCGGTGGCCGCTCCGAGGTGCCACGGCCGTGCGCCGGCGAAATGATGCTGAGGCGCGGTTCAGGCTCGGAGCGGCTGGGCGGGCTTCTCTCCCGTTGTCACGGCCGCGGCCGCCGGTGCGCCGGAGTTGCCGCTCTGCATCAGTTCGCTGGCGTCTTTGAGCAGCACGTTGATCAGTGTGACGGCAGCGTCCTTGTCGAGCGGGTTGTTCTTGTTGCCGCACTTCGGTGACTGGACGCAGGACGGGCAGCCGGACT
Source organism: Arthrobacter sp. 05T420 (assembly GCF_056396305.1). Lineage (NCBI taxonomy): Bacteria > Bacillati > Actinomycetota > Actinomycetes > Micrococcales > Micrococcaceae > Arthrobacter > Arthrobacter sp. 05T420. Next base: position 47,003 of record NZ_JBFTLG010000010.1, read on the forward strand.
CGCATTCGCAGGCCTTGATCGCGTCGCGGGTGGCAGTCAGCCACAACCTGGCCTTGTCGTAGCCGCGTTCGGCGAAGCCGGCCCCGCCGGGGTGGCCGTCGTAGACAAAGATGGTGGGCACTCCGGTGTCGGCGTGGATGGCCGTGGACACTCCGCCGATGTCCCAACGGTCGCTGGAAGCCACGAGCGGCAGGAGGCCGATGGCCGCGTGCTCGGCCGCGTGCAGGGCTCCGGGGAACTGCGCCTCGATCAGCCCGGCGCCGGTCAGCGAGCGGTTGTCCACGACAAACCAGACAGCCTTGGTAAACAGGTCCCTGGCGCCCAGCTCCAGGGGTTCCTCGCCGAGGATCTCGTTTGAAATCAGCGCCTTGCGCTGGAAGGAGACCACGTGGGTTGTCACTTTCACGTCGCCGAAATGCACGGCCACATCGCCCCACTGGGTGGTGCGTTCCGTTTCGAGGACCTCGATCTGGGTCACGTCCCGGGCGGTGGTGTAGTAGTCGGGGTTCGCCCGGCGCACCATCACACAGTGATCGTCCTCGTTCAGGTCCTCCACCACATAGCTGTCGCCCTGGTGGACATAGATGGCGCCGGTATGGGCCTGGTAATGGGTCTGGGGCGAATCCATGGTGCCGAGCAGGGAGCCGGTCTCGGCGTCCACGATGCTCACCGGACCTCCCCCGTCGGCCCGGAGGTTCACCATGGCCGCGGCACTCTGCGGATGGGTCCAAAACCATCCGGCCGGCCGTTTGCGCAGGTAGCCCTGCAGAACCAGCCGGTCCAGCAGCTTCTCCGACGTGGCTCCGAAGAGGTCCAGTTCGGCGAACCCGAGGGGAAGTTCCGCGGCGGCGGCGCACAGGTGCGGGCCCAGGACATACGGGTTGGAGGGATCGAACACCGTGGCCTCCACCGAGACGTCGAAAATCGCCTCGGGGTGGTTCACCAAGTACGTGTCCAGCGGGTCATCGCTGGCCACGAATGCCGCGATCGCGTCCTGGCCGGCGCGGCCCGCCCGGCCGATCTGTTGGAACAACGACGCCCGGGTGCCCGGCCAGCCTGCGACCAGCACGGCGTCGAGACCGGAAATGTCGATGCCCAGCTCCAGCGCGGACGTGCTCGAGACGCCCAGCAGTTCGCCCGAGCGCAGCGCCTTTTCCAGAGCACGCCGCTCCTCCGGCAGGTAGCCCGAGCGGTAGGCGGCCACACGCTGCGGCAGGCTGGGGTCCACCTCGTCGAGGAGGCGCTTGGCGATGGAGGAAATCGTCTCTGCCCCCCGCCTGGACTTGATAAACGCAATGGTCCGGGTGCGGGAGGACACCAGGTTGGCCAGCAGGTCGGCGGTCTCTGCGACGGCGGTCCGGCGCTCCTTGGCACCGTTTTCGCCTCGGAGCTCCGTCAGGGCCGGCTCCCAAAACGCCACGGTGGTGGAGCCATGAGGCGAGCTGTCTTCGGATACGGCGCGCACCGGTGCGCCGATCAGCCGGCCGAAGGACTGCTCGGGATCAGAGGCCGTGGCGGAGGCCGCGATGAACACAGGTCCGGGATGCGAGCCGCCGGGGCTGTAGTAGGCGCAGATCCGGCGCAGTCGGCGCATGAGGTTTGCCACATGGGAGCCGAAGACCCCGCGGTAGCTGTGGGCCTCATCCACGATCACATAGCGGAGGCGCCGGAAGAACCTGGCCCACCACGCATGGTTCGGGAGGATGCCGAAGTGCAGCATGTCAGGGTTGGCGAGGATGAAGTTCGCGTGGTCGCGAATCCAGCGCCGGGAAGCGGGATCGGTGTCGCCGTCGTAGGTTTCGGCCCGGACGGTGGGGAGCTTCAGGGCCCGGATGGCGGCCAGCTGGTCGGCCGCCAGTGCCTTCGTGGGGGACAGATAGAGGGTCACGGCGCCGTCGTCGTGGATCTTCCCGGGATCGGACAGGACCCTGAGCTCGGAACGGTGGATCGCGTCCAAGGCCGGCAGCTGATACGCCAGGGACTTCCCGGACGCCGTGCCGGTGGCGATGACCACGTGCTCTCCGGCGTGAGCCAGTTCGGCGGCCTGAATTTGGTGGAGGTAGGGCTCGTGGATGCCCAGGGAACCGTACGCTTCTACAAGATCCGGGTGGGACCACTCCGGCCACGGCGCATTGACGGCCTGGCGGGCCGGGATCGTCCGCACATGGCGCAGCTGTTCCGGGTCCGGGCCTCGGCCCAGCAACGGAATCAGGGACTCATGCGGGTTCACTCACACATTCTTTCATCCGGCCTCAAATCGCCCGCCCGACAGGCGGCCGCGGCCCCAGCGCGGCGAACGGCCAAACGGGGGTCGCGCGGGGCAGCCAAGAGGTCGGCAGGTTGGCCGGGCGCCCGTTCCCGGGCGGGGTCACCGCGCGCGGCGCCTCAATCGACGGACAGGTCCGCCCCTTCGTCCGACGTCGACAACATCAGTACGTGGGAGACCATGCGCCAGCCAAGGTGCGAATACAGTTTTTGCCCGTCCAGCGAGGCGAGCAGCAACCCGGAATCCACGTCGTGTTCGAACGCCTGGGCGGCCAGGGCCTTCATGATGAAGCTGCCCAGCCCCCGCCGCTGGTAGGTCGGCGACGTCACGATGTTGTCGAAGATGGCGGTGTTTCCCACCACAAACACGCGTCCGCTCGCGGCGACCTCATCGCGAGCGCGGACCACCGCGTGGTGGACGCCGTCCGTCCGGGATGTCTCCAGCTTGAGGTCGTCGTCCGAAAGCCACGGGTCCTCCGAGTCCTGGGTCTCCATGTCCACAATCATCATGGTCTGGGAAGCCGAGGTGACATGGAGGCCGTGCCGCGGTCCGAGGACCGAATACCTGGCAACGTCGTTGGTGAGAATCGTGAGGACTCTGGCCGGCACTTCGGCCGTCTTCGCCGCCAGCTCAGCGAACTCTGCATCGGAGGGATCATAGGCGAAGTATTCCCATTCGTGGGTGGTGTCCGCGCGAAAAGCCGCAGGGAACCGTCCCTCCCTGCGTGTCTCATATCCGCGACAGCCTGCCCATCCGGCAACCCAGACTTCCAGCAGGTGAGTGGTGTCTTCAACCATGGCGTCAAGACTCATGTGATGAGCGTATTCCAGCAGTGCCACGAGCAACAGTGGCCGGGTCGGGGAAGGGCGCTTGCGTACCCAATTGTGACTGTTGGCCGGCCCTCCTTCCCAGCAAGTACCCTTAAATACGTGGCTTTGAACAGGATTGTGCTCTTTTACGGCTTTACCCCCCTCACTGACCCGGACGCCGTCCGGCTCTGGCAGCGCGCCCTGTGCGAAAAACTCGGCCTAACCGGCCGCATCATCCTCTCCAAGGACGGCATCAACGCCACGGTCGGCGGGGAATTAAACGCGGTAAAGCAGTACGTCAAGGCCACCCGGGAGTACAAGGGTTTCCACGACATCGACGTGAAGTGGTCCGACGGCGGCGCGGCAGACTTCCCACGGCTCAGTGTGAAGGTGCGGGACGAAATCGTGTCCTTCGGCGCCCCGGGCGAGCTTAAGGTCGACGCCGGCGGAGTGGTGGGCGGCGGAACCCACCTCAAACCCGAGGAGCTCCACGAACTCATCGAAGCCAAAAAACAGCAGGGCGACGAGGTCGTGTTCTTCGACGGCCGCAACGGCTTCGAGGCCCAGATCGGCAAGTTCAAAGACGCTGTGGTCCCCGACGTTGCCACGACCCATGACTTCATCAAGGAACTCGACTCGGGCAAATACGATGCCCTCAAGGACAAACCGGTTGTCACCTACTGCACCGGAGGCATCCGCTGCGAGGTGCTTTCGAGCCTGATGGTGAACCGCGGGTTCAAGGAGGTCTACCAGCTCAACGGCGGCATTGTCCGCTATGGCGAGGCCTTCAAGGACCAGGGCCTGTGGGAGGGCTCCCTGTACGTGTTCGACAAGCGCATGCACCTGGAGTTCAGCGGGGATGCCAAGACCATTGGCGAGTGCGTCCGCTGCGCGGCGCCCACCAGCAAGTTCGAAAACTGCTCGAATCCCAGCTGCCGGACTCTCACGCTCTACTGCACCGGGTGCGCCGCGAGCCCCGAAACCCTGCGCTGCCCCGACGGCTGCGCCGCCTAAGACACGCTCGGGACTTCTTGGGCGGCCGGAACCCTCAGATTCGGCTCACCCGGTATGCGTAGTTCGCCGGCCCGTTCGCATCCACTTTGATCGACAGCACAGCATTTGCGGCCAGCTGCACCACATTCACCCTGGACGTCCCGCACCGCAGATTCAGGTCCACGAGCTCGCTGTCACCGTTCTCGATGGAAAAGGAGACCCGGCGAGCGCTCCGGCAAGCCAGAGTCAGGGCGTAGGTACCCTTGGGCAGCACGGTTGTGGTCTCTTCCCGCTCCTCGTCGGCCGCCAGCGTCCCAAATCCAGTATGGAAAACCTGCCCCGCGGCGTCGGGCAGTGCCTCGTGGACCCAGGCGTCCAGCTCGTTGCCGGACACCGGCTCAGTGAGGTGGGGGTCCCGGGGCAGGGCGGCGTCAGTGGTCGGCGCAGCGGCAGCGGAAGTCGATTCATCGTCCCAGTGGTCGGCGCTGTATTCATACTGGCAGCCGGACAGGATCGTCCCAATAAATACCGCAACTGAGAGCACCACGGCGGGGGCCGGGGTGCGCTGTCGCGGCGCCCTGCTCGCCGGCACAGTTGGCATAGCCTGAGATTAGGGTTGCCCGGGATCAAGCGCCAGAGGCGAAAGGACCGGTTCGGGCGGGCCCGTCAGAGGGTGCCGGGCCGGACCCCGGTGATCCGGATGTCGGCGGGTCTTACTCCGACGCTGCCAGGTGGTAGGCGTAGAGGAGCGGGGCATCCACACTGGACGTGCTGAGCTTGACCTCGCCGGCCACAGGCACTTTAATGCGGGCGGTTTCGCGGCTGCCGTTGCAGGCGGCTCCCGCTTCGGCCAGTTGGCTGCCGTCCAGGCTGACGGCGAAGAACGCCTTGCCGCCGCCTTCGCAAGTCATGGTCAGCGTGTAGTTGCCCGCGGGCACGCCGGACGCGGTCCGGACTATCGGATCCCGGTTCAGGATCTTACCGGCATCCTCCAGCACCGTTCCGGGGGCCGAGGGCAGGGCGGTTGCCTTCCACGCCGGGACGTCGGCGCTCTCAATCGAACCGGCCGGGGAACAGGCCGTTGCGGCCAGTACGACGACGGCGGCGGCGGCCGCACCTGTGAGCGCCCGCCGGACCAGCCGGGCGGTCGGGGTGTGGGAGGAAGGGAAAATCATGCCTCAAACTTACCGTCTCGCAGGCTCCTGTCCGGCCGCATGGGCCTTCCCCAGCGCCCTCGCCCGCGGACCCTTGACTTTGACGTTGCGTCAAAGTTTAGAGTCGAAGGACGGGGGCAGCGGCCGACCGGGGGGAGCGGCACACCCCGAAGGCAGAGGGAACGGTCCGCCCGAGGGAACAGGCCCGAGGGAAACAGGAAGGCGGACGCATGGACTGGTCAGTCCAGCAGATCGCGAAACTGGCCGGCACCACCGGCCGGACGTTGCGACACTACGACGACATTGGCCTGCTCAGGCCAAGTCGCACCGGCAGCAACGGCTACCGGTACTACGGCCAAGAGTCGCTGGTCCGTCTGCAGCGGATCCTGCTCCTGCGCGATCTGGGGCTCGGGCTGCCGGCGATCGCGGAGGTGCTCAGCGACGAGGCGGACGCGGAGCATGCACTGGGCCGGCACCTGGCGTTGCTGCTGCAGGAAGAGGACAGGCTGGGCCGGCAGATTGCTTCGGTCCGGCACACCATTGAGGCATTGCAAACGGGAGGAAAGATCATGGCGGAAGAAATGTTCGACGGTTTCGACCACACCAAGTACCAGGAGGAAGTCCAGCAGCGGTGGGGAAAGGATGCCTACGCGAAGTCCGACACTTGGTGGCGCGGCATGGGGGCGGAGGAGAAGGCTGCCTGGACGGAGCAGTCCCGGCAGCTCGGCGCCGACTGGGCGGCCGCTGCGGAGTCGGGGGTTCCGGCAGCCAGCGCGGAGGCGCAGAACCTGGCCCGGCGCCACGTCGAATGGCTCCGGGGTATCCCCGGCACCCCGGCGGCGTCAGCTGCCGCGGGCGGCCCCGCGGCCGGCAACAACGCCGGAGCTCCGGACATCAGGGGGTACGTGACGGGACTCGGGGAGATGTATGTGGCCGACCCCCGTTTCGCCGCGAACTACGGCGGTGCCGACGGCGCGGCCTTCGTCCGGGACGCCCTGAAAATCTACGCGGAGACCGAGCTCTAGCCGGACCTGCACGGCCCGGGACCACCCCGGGCCAAGCCGCGGCCGCACCGTCTGGGGCCAACGACCGCCCAACCGCCGGGGACAAGCCAAGGCCAAACCACCGGACTAAACCCCGGGACTAAACTTGTCCGGTGACTTCCTCAGCGCAGGGCCCCGCCGCACCGTCCCATTCAACTCAGGCCCATTCAACCCAGGACCGTTCAACCCAGGACCGTTCAACCCAGGACCGTTCTACCCAGGACCGTTCTACCCAGGACCGTTCAGACCGGGCGCCCTCAGCCCCGTTCACAGCAGGCAACACTCCGGACGCTCCGCGGAGCGACCTTCCCGGCCTGCTCGAGGCCCTGGCGGCGGACCTACGTGGCGTTGGCTATACCGTGGACGGGGTTGCGGAGCTGCTCGGCGAGGCCGCGCACTCCGCCCTCGGCCGGGACCAGCTCATCCCTGCACTGATCGTCACGGGGCGCTCCCTCGGTGAGCCGGCGACGGCGGCGCTCGCCGGCGTCGTGCGTCTCTGGCTCCTCTCGGAGCCGCAGCGCGCGCAGACCCTCGACGCCGCGCTCCCAGGCGTCCGCACGGCGGGGCTGCTGGAACTCGGGCTCGTGGGGCCGTCGGACCAGGACCTGATCCAGGCCAAGGTGGACCTGAGGCCCTACGGCTGGGACCCGACCGTGGGCGAGGACGGGGTCGGTGAGGGCGGGGCGGACCTCTGGGTGGCCAGCGACCTCTCGGCCCACCAGCGCGCAGGGGTCCTCCGCCATGACCACGTCCTGGGGATCGGGCAGGCCTCCACCACCCTGGTCCAGGTCACCGCCCGCCGCCACGTTGCCAGGGCCCTCGATCTCGGCACCGGCTGCGGCATCCAGACCTTTCACCTGCTGCACCATGCCGAGCACGTGACCGCCACGGACATTTCCGCACGCGCACTGGCTTTCGCCCGGTTCAACCTTCTGCTCAACGCCGACGAGCTGCACCTGGACCCGGCCGACCTCGACTCCCGCGTCAGCCTCAGGCTCGGGTCCCTGCTGGAGCCGGTCGCGGGGGAGGAGTTCGAGCTGGTGGTGTCCAACCCGCCGTTCGTCATCACGCCCCGCAGCCTCGGCGAGACCGCCACGGACCAGTTCACCTATCGCGACGGCGGCCTGCCGGGGGATGAGATCGTGTCGTCGCTGGTCCGCGCGCTGCCCTCTGTCCTTGCCCCGGGCGGAACGGCCCAGCTCTTGGGCAACTGGGAGATCACGGCCGGTGCCGGCTGGGCCGACCGGCCGCAGAGCTGGGTCAGCCCGGCCGCCGATGTCTGGTTCATCCAGCGCGAGCAGGTGGGCCCGGAGCAGTATGCCGAGACCTGGCTGCAGGACGCCTCGGAAAACCGCGACCGCCGGCTGTACCAGGAGTCGTACGCGGCCTACCTCGACGACTTCGCCTCGCGCAAGGTGGCGGGAATCGGCTTTGGCATGATCTGGCTGCGGAGGCCCGCCGACGGCGCCGGGCGGGTGCTTTCCCGCTTCGAGGAGATCACCTACCCGATCGAACAGCCGGTGGGGCCACACCTGGGCGCCGCCGTCGAGCGTGCCGACTGGCTGGCCGCCCACGACCTGGGCGCCGCCCACCTGCTGGTCGCGGAGGACGTCACCGAAGAGCGGCACCAGCGCCCGGGGGCGGAGCACCCCGGGGTTATCCTGCTGCGGCAGGGTGCCGGGCTGCGCCGCACCAACCTGCTCAGTACCGAGCTGGCCGGATTCGTCTCAGCGTGCGACGGCGACCTGTCCGTCGGGCAGATCATCGGCGCCCTGGAGGCGCTGCTGGGCGGCTATGAGGGATTTGACAGTGCCGAGTTCCGCACCGGCCTCCTCGAGGAAGTGGGGAACCTGGTCCGCGACGGCTTCCTGCTGCCCGCCTGAAACGGCGCTCGCCGCCTCAGCCGCCAGGCTGACTCCGCTGCCCTCCCGCCCGAACCGCGGCAGGACGTACGCCGTGAGGGCCAGGGCCACCAGGGCGCCCACCGCCCCGGTGAGCACGAAGCTGAAACGCACCGGGACCACGGCGCCGAGGAAGCCGCCCAGTGCCAGCGCGCCGATGGAGACGGCGCGTGTCATGCCGCCCACGATCGCCAGCGCCTGGCCGCGCCCGCTTTCCGGAATCCGCAGGATCGCGATGGCTCCGAAACAGGCGTTCAGGACGCCGCAGGCCGTGCCCGTCGCCGTGTAGGCCACAAAGAGCAGTTCCACGTTCGGGACCAGCCCCGTGAGGACCAGGAACGCCGAGGCTCCGGTCATGGACGCCAGCAGCACGCGCAGCCGGACCACCGGTGTCTTGATGCTGCCGGCCATCGCCGCACCGGCCGCCATGCCGAGGCCGAAGGCTGCGGCCAGCAGCCCGTACTGCGTCTCGGTGGCGCCAAGTTCGCCGCGGGCCAGGAACACCTCCAGCACGTTGCTGGCCTCGCCGACAATGATGAAGAACATCGCCCCGAGGACCAGGGCCCAGACCAGGCTGTCCCGGCGGATCAGGCGCAGTCCGTCGAGCAGCGCCGGCTTCGCCTGGCCGGCCCGTTCGGCCGCCGTGCCGCGGCGGGTCCGGATCAGCAGGGCGCCCAGCCCCATGGCGACGTAGCAGCCGCTGGCCACGGCGAAGACCAGTCCGGTGCCGCCCCAGCCGCTGAGCAGGCCGCCCGCGGCGGGACCGGCCATGCCCGCAATCATGATGGTCGCCTGCATGGTGCCCATGGCCCGCGGGGTGCGGTCCTCGCCGACGATCCGCGGCAGCAGGGCCTGCCAGGTGGGTCCGGCCACCGCCTGGGCCGCGTCGAGCAGGAACGTCATGGCAAACAGCACGGGCAGATAGTTCTCCAGGTACTGCATGCCCAGCCCCATGCCGGCGACGGCGGCGGCGCTGACCGCGGAACTCGCCGTCGCCAGCGTGCGGGAGTCCATGGTATCGGCGAGCCGGCCGGCCCACGGGGCCAGCAGCACCAGCGGCAGCGCCGAGCACAGCAGGTACGCGGCCACCAGCCAGGGCCCGGCGACGGGCGTTTCGCCGGCGGCGGCCGCGTTTTGCAGGTGCAGCATGACGCTGACGACGACGGCGCCCATCCCCGCCGTCGCCACGAACCGGGCGGTGCCGGCGATCAGGAAGTCGCGGTTGCGCCACAGCGGCTGCGCCGGTGCTGCGGAAGTGGACGCATTATGAAGTGTTTGTTTCATAAATAGGAAAGTAGTCCGATCCCGGAATGGATGTCAAGCATTTCTTTCATAGTTTGGAGAGGCTGGATACACTGGAGGAGTGAACGCAGAAACCCCGACGGCGGAGTCCACGGCTCCGCCGGCCACCAAGCGCCGGCATCGCCCGGAGAAGCAAGTGGAAATCACTGACCCGAAGGCGATCCGTGCCCTCGCCCACGCCGCCCGGCTGGAGGTCATTTCCGAACTGTATTCCACCCAGGTGAGCCGGACGGCCACCGAGCTTGCCGCGCAGACCGGCCTGACTCCCAGTGCCATGAGCTACCACCTGCGGGCCCTGCAGAAGTGGGGCATCGTGGTTCCCGCAGAGACGGCCGGGGACGCCCGGGAGCGGCGCTGGAAGGCCGCCGGCACCGATTTCACCATCCACTCGCTAGGGGGAGTGGCCAGCCCGGAACTCGCCGTCCTGGATCTCGAGCTCGACGCCTACCGCCGCCGGGTCCTTGCCTACGCCAAGGCCCGCAACGCCCGGCGCGAGAACGGCGACACCGCCGACGGCCCGTCCTCGGTAGTGCTGGCCAGCAACCTCCTGTACCTGACGCCGGAGCAGCGGGCCGAACTGAACCGGCGGGTCTTTGACCTCCTGCGGGATTACGAACTCGAGGATCCGGACCACGTGCCCGAGGGCGCCGAACGCATGGCCACGATGTGGTCCATGATTCCGGATGACCGCGGACCGGCGGCCGCCAAGCCGGCCCCGGGCAAGGACTGAGCCGGCCACAGGTCGAGCCAGCAACGGGCAAGGGCCGGGCCGGCCGCCGGCGAGGCCTGAAAACCACCCGAGGCGCCGTCTTAAAGCCACCCCCGGCACGGCCGGATGTTGCCTCCCGCGCGCCCTCGATGGCAGCCGGACACACGGTCTGATCGCGGCCGGAACCCACCTCCGCCGGGCCGTCATTTCCGGCCGGATGCGCGGGATTCTGCAAAATATGGTGAACTAGGCGGGTATGGGCGCATCTGCCCGAGCCACCTTTTTCTGTAGGAGCACCGTGCCAAGCAAGGCCAAAACCGGCAAGAAACTCGTGATCGTGGAGTCTCCCGCCAAGAGCAAAACCATCGCCAAGTACCTCGGCGAAGGCTTCATTGTGGAGGCCTCCATCGGTCACATCCGCGACCTTCCGCAGCCCTCGGAGCTCCCCGCGGAACTGAAGAAGACCCCGCTGGGCAAGTTCGCCGTCGACATCGACAACGACTTCAAGCCTTACTACGTGGTGTCCTCGGACAAGAAGAAAAAGGTCGCCGAGCTCAAGGCCCAGCTCAAAGACGCCGACGCTCTCTATCTCGCAACCGATGGGGACCGCGAAGGCGAGGCCATCGCGTGGCACCTGCTCGAAGTGCTCAAGCCCAAGGTTCCGGTTTACCGGATGACCTTTGGCGAAATCACCAAGGAAGCCATCCACCGCGCCATGGACAACCTGCGCGATGTCGACCAGGACCTGGTGGACGCACAGGAAACCCGGCGCGTCCTGGACCGGCTCTACGGCTATGAGATCTCCCCCGTGCTCTGGCGCAAGGTGGCCCGCGGCCTCTCCGCCGGCCGCGTGCAGTCCGTCGTCACCCGCATGGTGGTGGACCGCGAACGCGAGCGGATGGCCTTCAAAGCCGCCTCCTACTGGGACCTCACCGGCCAATTCGGCGCCGATTCCGGCTCCTTCAAAGCCAAACTCGCCGCCGTCGACGGCGCCAAGGTGGCCAGCGGGCGGGACTTCAACGACAACGGCGAGCTGACCTCGCGCAACGCCGTCCACCTCAACGAGGAACTCGCTGCCTCGCTCGCAGCGGGGCTGCAGGACGCCGAATTCCGGGTCCGCTCCGTCGACACCAAGCCGTACACCCGCCGCCCGGCAGCGCCGTTCACCACCTCCACCCTGCAGCAGGAGGCCGGCCGCAAGCTGCGCTTCTCCTCGAAGAGCACGATGCAGGTGGCCCAGCGCCTCTACGAAAACGGCTACATCACCTATATGCGTACGGACTCGTCCGCGCTGAGCAACGAGGCCGTCACGGCCGCCCGGCGCCAGGCCTCCGAGCTGTACGGTCCCGAGTACGTGCCGCAGTCGCCGCGGGTCTACAGCGGCAAGGCAGCGAACGCGCAGGAAGCCCACGAGGCCATCCGCCCCGCCGGTGACTCCTTCCGCACGCCGGCCCAGGTGGCCAAGCAGCTCTCCGGCGACGAATTCCGGCTCTACGAGCTCATCTGGAAGCGCACGGTAGCCTCGCAGATGGCTGACGCCAAGGGCTCCACCGCCACGATCCGCCTCGGCGCCGTCACTGTTGGTGACCCGGCCGACCAGCGCGACGCCGAATTCTCGGCTTCGGGCACTGTCATCACCTTCCCCGGATTCCTCGCCGCCTATGAAGAAGGCAAGGACGAAAGCCGCGGCGACGACGAGTCCGAGGAAGCCCGCCGGCTGCCCAACGTGGCCAAGGACGACGCGCTCACGGCCACCGACATCGTCGCCGTCGGGCACGAGACCTCGCCGCCGCCGCGGTACACCGAAGCCTCGCTGACCGCGGAGCTGGAAAAGAAGGGCATCGGCCGCCCGTCGACCTATGCCTCCACCATCTCCACCATCCAGGACCGCGGCTACGTCCGGAAACAGGGCTCCGCGCTGGTCCCGAGCTGGATCGCGTTCTCCGTGATCCGGCTCCTCGAACAGCATTTCCACGACTACGTGGACTACGAGTTCACCGCCGACATGGAAGCCGACCTGGACAAGATCGCCAACGGCCAGGCGGCAGGACCGGCCTGGCTCAAGCACTTCTACTTCGGTGAAGACTCCGAGCCCGGCCTGCTGAGCATCGTGAACAACCTCGGCGAGATCGATGCCCGCGAGATCAACTCCATCCCCATCACGGACGCGATTACACTCCGGGTCGGCAAGTTCGGCCCGTACCTGGAAAGCTCCACCGCCACCGTGGATCCCGGGACCGGCGAAGTGGTTGAAGCGGCCCGCGCCAACGTCCCGGAGGACCTGGCCCCGGATGAGCTCACGGCCGCCAAAGCCGTTGAACTCATGGAGACCGCTGCCCCGGAGGAGCGCGTCCTCGGCGCGGACCCGCACACCGGGCACACCATCGTGGCCAAGAACGGCCGCTACGGCGCCTACGTCACCGAGGTCATCCCGGAGATGACCGAGGAACAGCTGGCCAACCAGCCCGTTGAGTACTACAAGAACGGCAAGCCCAAGCCGGCGAAGAAACCCGTCAAGGCCAAGCCCCGCACCGGATCGCTGTTCGCGTCCATGAGCGTGGACACCATCACGCTGGACGAGGCCCTGCAGCTCATGAGCCTGCCCCGGGTGCTCGGCCAGGACGCGGACGGCAACCCGATCACGGTGCAGAACGGCCGGTTCGGCCCGTACCTGAAGAAGGGTACGGACTCCCGCTCGATCGGCTCCGAAGAGGAGATCTTCACCATCACGCTCGAGGCGGCGCTGGAGATCTACTCGCAGCCCAAGCAGCGCGGCGCCCGGGCCGCGGTCCCGCCTCTGGCCGAGTTCGGACCGGACCCGGTCTCGGAAAAGAACATTGTGGTGAAGGAGGGCCGGTTCGGCCCGTACATCACCGACGGCATCACCAACATCACCGTGCCGCGCAGCACCGCGGTCGAGGAGCTGACCCGGGAACAGGCCGTCGAACTCCTTGCCGAGAAGCGGGCCAAGGGACCGGTCAAGCGCACGACGACGGCCCGCAAGGCACCCGCCCGGAAGGCCTCCGTCAAGAAGTAGGACAGCCCACCGAATTCGCCGGAAACGCGCGGTTTCGCCGGAAATTGCCGGCGAATTCGCTGGTTTCCGGCGATTTCGCGTTTGCGGACCGGCCGTGGACGTGATCGAGTAGGAATATGACTGAACAGCCCGCACACCTGGACAACCAGCCGCTGAACGAACTCGAGGAGCAGCTTGCCCGGGGGGAGCAGCCGGACGCCAACCCGGTGGACGTGATTCTCGCCTTCCTCAACAACGAGGTCTACGTGGTCAGCTCCGACGCCCTGGAAGGCCCCGACTCGCAGGTCGAGCCGCTGGTCCTCGCGAACTCCTCCGGCAAGCCCGTCCTGGCCGTTTTCTCGCACCCGAGCCGCGTCACTGAGCAGTATCTCGCCGCCGCCCCGAACGTGCTGGGCACGCAGGGCGCTGCGATCATCGGCAACCTCGGCGCCGAGCTCGGCATGGTGATCAACCCCGGGGCAGCCTATGGCTTTGAAATCGACCCGGAGGGCGTGGCCAACATCCGCCGTGACTTCAAGCCCACGGATGAGCCCGCCGACGGCGCTGCCGCCCAGCCCACTGACGGCGCTGCCGCCCAGCCCACTGACGGCGCTGCCGCCCAGCCCACTGCCGGGGCAGCGGACCGGCCGGCGCAGGACGGCGACCCGGCCTAAGCCCGCCGCGTCGGTACTATTCGCGAAGAGCGCCATTCTTCGCGAATACTGCCGTCGCAGCTAGGCCAGCCGCTCCGTGGGGGGAATAATGGCACCATGCGTCTAGGCGTCCTCGACATCGGGTCCAACACTGTCCATCTCCTGCTGGTCGACGCCCATCCCGGCGCCCGTCCGGTCCCCTACGCCTCGCACAAGCGGCGGCTCTCGCTCGTGCAGTTCCTCGACGACGACGGCAACATCAACGACGCCGGGCAGCATGAACTCGTCGAGTTCGTCCTTGAAGCGTGGGAATTCGCGGCCAAGCACAAGGCCGACGACCTCCTCGCGTTCTGCACCTCGGCCATCCGCGAGGCCACCAACGGCGCTGCCGTCCTGGCCCGGGTCAAGCATGAAACCACCGTCACCCTCCGGGAGCTCTCCGGCAGCGAAGAGGCGTCCATGACGTTCTTCGCCGTCCGGCGCTGGTACGGCTGGGGCGCCGGGCCCATCTTGAACCTGGACATTGGCGGTGGCTCCTTCGAGATGGCCCTCGGACAGGATGAGCTGCCCGAGCTGGCGATGTCCGTTCCGCTCGGCGCCAGCCGGCTGACGCGCGACTGGCTGCCCGAGGATCCGCCCTCGGCCAAGAGCATCAAGGAGCTGCGCCGCTACATCCGATCCACGCTCAAACCCGCGGTGCGCAAATTCGAGAAGCTGGGCCGACCCAATCTCGTGGCGGGCACGTCCAAGACGTTCCGGTCCCTCGCCAGGATCGCCGGCGCCGCCCCCAGCGCCGCCGGGCCCTACGTCAAGCGGGAGCTGCTGGCCCTGGACCTGGGGCTCTGGGCGCAACGGATCTCGGCCATGGAGGTGGGGGACAGACTGCACCTGCCCGGCGTCTCCGAGGCCCGCGCGCCGCAGGTCCTCGCCGGCGCCTTGGTGGCGGAAGCGGCACTGGAAATGTTTGAGTTCGACAGCCTGGTGACGTGCCCGTGGGCCCTGCGTGAGGGACTCATCCTCCGCCGCCTGGACCAGTTGGTGTTTGAGGGGCCCGTCGATCCCGCGCCGCATGTGGCGGAGCAACCGCCGGCGCGGCTCCAGTCGCCGGAAAAAGCCTCCTGAGACGGCCCGGCCTGCGACTGTGTCGATCCGGAGCGTCCCCGATCGTGTAATTGCTGAGAGGCCGGCACACCGCCGGCTGATTCGCCAAGGAGGCACCCGAAATGACGCAGTACCTGCTCAGCATTTACCAGCCTGACGGCCCCGCCCCGGACCCTGAGTTCCTCGAACCGATCATGCGTGACTTGGCGGCCCTGAACCATGAAATGCAGGCGGCGGGGGCCTGGGTGTTCGCCGCGGGACTCCACCCCGCGGGGTCCGCCACGGTCCTCCGGCCCAACGGCGGCGAGATTCTCGTGACCGACGGGCCGTTCACCGAAGGCAAAGAGCACCTCGGCGGATTCACCGTGATCGAGGCCGAAGACCTGGACGCGGCCCTCGGCTGGGCGCGGAAGCTGGCCGGCGCCACCACTCTTCCCGTTGAAGTCCGTCCCTTCCAGCACTAGCCGGGCGGGCGGGGCTGCTGTGGGCGACCATGGTGCACATGACGGCGCGACCGAGGCGGACATTGCCCGCGTGTTCCGGCTCGAATACGGCCGCGCCGTAGCCGTCCTGACGCGGACGTTCGGGAGCATCGATATTGCCGAGGACGCCGTCCAGGATGCTTTTACTGCGGCCGTCCACCACTGGCCGTCGGCGGGCATCCCGCCCAGCCCGGCCGGCTGGATCATTACGACGGCGCGGCGCCGGGCGATCGACCGGCTCCGGAGGGAGACGTCCCGCGAGGACAAACATGCGCAGGCGGCCTGGCTGGCGGCGGGGTCCGGGACCGGACCCGCGCCGGCCGCTGAAGAGCAGTTCCTGGCGGAACAGTCAGGAGTCGAGGACGTGGACGACGACACTTTGCGGCTGATTTTTACCTGCTGCCACCCCGCCCTGGCCAGGTCCGCCCAGGTGGCGCTCACCCTGCGGTTGCTGGGCGGATTGACGACGGCGGAGATCGCCCGGGCCTTCCTGGTGCCGGAGGCGACCATGGCACAGCGGCTGGTCCGGGCGAAGGCGAAGATCCGCGATGCCAAGATCCCGTACCGTGTCCCGCAGGGCGCCGAACTGCCCGAGCGGCTGCAATCGGTGCTGGCGGTCCTCTACCTGATCTTCAATGAGGGCTACACCGCGGGCCCCGCGGACAGCCCGGCCCGTGCGGAGCTCTGCACGGAAGCCATCCGGCTGGGCAGGTTGCTGGCCTCCTTGATGCCGGACGAGCCGGAAGCGGCAGGTCTGCTGGCCCTGATGCTGCTCATTGAGTCCCGCCGCGCCGCCCGGTTTGCCCCCGACGGCGGACTCGTGCTGCTTGCGGCCCAGGACCGGGGGCGCTGGGACAGCGCCCTGGCCGCCGAAGGCAAGGAGCTGGTGCGCCGGTGCCTGCGCCGGAACCGTCCCGGCCCGTATCAGCTCCAGGCGGCGATCAACGCCGTCCACAGCGACGCCCCGGCCGCCGCGGACACGGGCTGGACGCAGATCCTGCAGTTGTATGACCAGCTCCTGGCCGTCGCGCCCGGACCCGTCGTGGCACTGAACCGCGCGGTCGCCCTTGCCGAACTGCGCGGGCCGGGTGCGGCGCTGGCCGCGGTGGAGGAACTGCCGCTGGAGAACTATTATCTCTTCCACGCCGTCCGCGCGGACTTCCTGATGCGCCTGCGCCGCTATCCGGAGGCCGCCCAGGGTTACAGGCGGGCCCTGGCGCTGGCAGGAAGCGCCGCGGAGCGCCGGTTCCTGGAGGACAAGCTCGGCAGCCCGGCGTTCGGCGGGGCCGGTTAGGCACCGGCCCGCCCGCGCCCTGGTGCGGGCCGGTTAATGCCGGTTAAAAGGAGTAGCGCCGGGCGATTGGAGCAGGACTTGGGGGAACTCTGCTGTCAATCGCCCGGCGCACCGACGGCTCCGGGGAGCCGACTATCATCACTCGCACCTGTTGAGGCACTTTCCAAGGTAGAGGCCGATCTTGGGCGTCCGGCGAAATTTCCCTGTGCGTTTGCTGGCAATTCGACGGCGTCCCTTGGCGTACCTGTGCCCGCCCGCCGCTGGGTCCTTAAAAAGCAAAGGCACCGGCGGTCCGCTGCGGGAAAAATGGGAAAAATCCGCTGCAAACCACCGGTGCCGCGCTGGCATCCGCATGCCTGCTGCATCACTCGCACCCTCAATGAGGTAGCTCCTACGTTAGGGGCCCAAGTTGTGCGCTGACTGCGGTGAACGTGTGAGCTGGCTGGGAATCATGTCCGACTGCAATGATGGGGACATGAGCAACCGAATCGCATTCCTGGGCTGTGGGTCAATGAACGAGGCAATCCTCGGCGGGCTGATCGACGGCGGCGTGGACCCGGCCGATATCGTCGCTACTGTCCGCCGGGCCGAGCGTGCGGCCGAGTTGGCGCAGCGCCACCACGGGATCACGGCCATCGCGGGCGAAGAAGAACCCGACAACAACAAGCAGGCGGCCACCGGCTCCGGCGTCGTGATCCTTGGCGTCAAGCCCGTGGGTATCGCCGATCTGGCCCGGGAAATCAGTGAGTCCCTGTCACCGAACACGATCGTCATCAGCGTCGCGGCCGCGGTGTCGCTGGCGCAACTGGAGGCGGCGCTGCCGGCCGGCCAGCCGGTCATCCGCACCATGCCGAACACGCCGGCGAAGCTGGGCCGCGGCGTCGTCTCCGTCTCTCCCGGGACCAACTGCTCCGCCGGGCAGCTCCAGCATGCCAAGGACATCCTCGCAGCCGTCGGCACGGTGGTGGAGATTCCCGAGGACCAGGTGGACGCCCTCTCCGCGATCAGCGGCTCGGGCCCGGCCTACGCTTTCTACCTGGCGGAGGCCATGGCGGAGGCCGGCGCGCAACTGGGCCTGGATCCGGAGCTGTCCCTGTTGCTGGCCCGCGAGACGGTCGCCGGGGCGGGCTTCATGCTGGCCGAGCCCGGCGCGGATCCCTCCAGCCTGCGCAAGGCGGTCACCAGCCCGAACGGCACCACCGAACGGGCCATTGCCATGTTTGACGAGCGGGGACTGCCGGGCATCATCGCCGACGGCGCCCGCGCGGCCGCAGCGCGCGCGGCAGAAATCACCCGGCAGCTGGCCTGAACCTGCCCGGTCGGCCACCCGCTTCCAAGCGGACACCGGGGCCACCGGCCGTGGCCCCGGGCGCTACAGGCGTGATTCCAGGCACCGGTGTGCGCCGGTTGTGGCCTAGGGGCGGGCGGCGAATCGTTCGAGCAGGTCCACGTGGCCCGAAACAATGAGCATGTCCCGCGAGGAAACCTTGGTTTCCGGCCGCGCGTAGGTGAAGTCCTCGCCCGGGGACTTCACGCCCACAATCGTGACGCCATACTTGGAACGGACCTTGGACTCATCGAGGGTGAAGCCCACGGTCTCCCGCGGCGGGTACATCTTGACGATCGCGAAGTCGTCGTCAAACTCGATGAAGTCCAGCATGCGCCCGGAGACCAGGTGCGCGGCGCGGACGCCGGCATCGGCCTCCGGGTAGATGACGTGGTTGGCGCCGATCCGGGTCAGGATCTTGCCGTGCGAGGGCGTAATGGCCTTGACCCAGAGGTGTTCGATCCCGAGGTCCACGAGGTTCACGGTGATCAGCACCGAGGATTCGATGGAAGTGCCCACGCCCACGACGGCGGAACTGAACTCCTGGGCGCCGAGCTGGCGGAGGGCGTCGATGTTCGTGGCGTCGGCTTCCACGACATGCGTCAGGACGCTCGCCCACTTCTGGACGAGGGTGCGGTCGCGTTCAATGGCCAGGACCTCCCGGCCCTGCTTGACCAGCTGCTCTGCGGTGGAGGCGCCAAAACGGCCCAGCCCGATCACCAGCACGGGGGCGTTGTGGGCGGGGCGGTTGACGGCGCCTGAGGAACTAGCCAATGATGGGTCTCTCTTCCGGGTAGTGGTACAGCTGGCTGCGCTGGCGCAGGGCCAGGCCTGCGGCAAGGGTGACCGTCCCGACGCGCCCGGCAAACATGAGCAAAGCGAGGACGTAAACGCCCGACGGCGGCAACTCTGCACTGAGGTTGGTGCTTAGGCCCACCGTGGCGAAGGCGGAAATGGTTTCAAACAGGACCCGGTCCAGGGAGGCATGGCTGATGTGCAGGAGCAGGAGGGCCGAGACCGAGACGAGGGTGGCGCCGGCGACGATCACCGAGATGGCCACGCGCATGGTGCCCTCCGGGATGGTGCGACCGTAGATCTTCACGTCGGCGTCGCCGCGGGCCTCGGCGGCGATGGCCAGGAACATCACCGCGATGGTGGTCACCTTGATGCCGCCGGCCGTGGAGGCCGAGCCGCCGCCGGCGAACATGAGGGCATCGGAGAGCAGCATGGTGGTGGACTCCATGTGGTTCTGGTCCACAAGGTTGAAGCCGCCGGAGCGCAGCATGACTGAGGCAAACAGCGCATGCGTGATCTTGTCGCCGAGATCCATGTCCCCGATGGTGCGCAGGTTGTCCCACTCCAGGAAGCCCCAGAGGACCGTTCCGGCGGCGAGGAGGATGAAGGAGACCTGGATGGTCAGCTTGGTGTGAAGGTTCCATTTCTTCCACCGCAGCCCGTTCTGGTGCAGCACCATGACAACGGGGAAGCCCAGGCTGCCCAAGAACACGCCGAGCATGAGCGGGACGAGGATCCATAGATCGGTTTCGTAGGGGACGATTCCGTCCGAATGCGGGGTGAAACCGGCGTTGTTAAAAGATGAAATTGCGTAGAAGATGCCGTGCCAGAGAGCCTGCGGCAAGCTCTCCCCGAGGATCAGGAAGCGGGGGATAAGAGCCAGCGCCAAGGCCGCCTCGATCACCACGGAGGTCACGATCACGATCCGGAGCAGCGTGCCGACTTCGCCGAGCCGGCCGGCATTCATGGCCTCCTGGGCGATCAGCTTGCCGCGGACACCGAGTCTCTTGCTGACCATGAGCGCCAGCAGCGACGCGAGGGTCAAAGTGCCCAAGCCGCCCACGAAAATGCCGACCAGGATCACGAGCTGGCCGAAGAAGGACCAGTGCACAGCCGTGGAGACCACTGTCAGGCCCGTGACGCAGACAGCGGAGGCCGCGGTGAAGAACGCCTGATGGAGTGGTGTGACCTGTCCCGTCGCGGAAGCTAAGGGCAGCGAGAGCAAAGCGGTGAAGACCAGGATCACGAGGCCGAACGCCGAGAGTGCCAGGCGGGCAGGTGAGCTGTTTGCGATGCCGTCAATGAAGTCCCGCAGGCGTGTGAAGATCCACAGGCCTTCCCGCTCCGGCATACCTGGCTGCCAGTTGGCCGGGCTCGTGGACCTCGACTGGCTTTGCGTCATGTTTTTCCTCGGTTGAAACTGCTTCCCCAAGTAGTAAACCACTAAAGTTCGGTAATGGCCGCGGGGAGCACCCCTGCAGGCGCGGGAAGCCGGGGACCGCTCGGGTAGCCTGTGATTGATGACATTCCTGCCCGGACTCGATCAGACCGCGCTGCCAACGACGGTGGTGTGGGCTCCTGCCATGACCGCCTACAACTTTGGCCACTCCCACCCGATGGCGCCGGAGCGCATGGAGCTCACCGCGAAGCTGGCCGGCAGCCTGGGGCTGCTGGATCTGGACCACGTCACGGTGGCCGCACCGGACGTCGCCTCCGACGCGGAGCTGTGCGCGGTCCACAGCCCGGAGTTCGTGGCGGCCGTGCGGCGCGTCAGCGAAAACCCGGACACCCCCGACCACGCCAGGGGGCTGGGAACCGAGGACGATCCCGCCTTTGCCGGCATGCACGAGGCCAGCGCCCGGCTGGCTGGCGGCTCCCTGCTCGCGGCCGCAGCCATCCTGGACGGCAGCGCGGTGCGGGCCGTGAACTTCGGCGGCGGGATGCACCACGCCTCCCGGGACCGGGCGAGCGGTTTTTGCATCTACAACGACGCCGCCCTCGCGGTCCAGCGGCTTCTCGACGGCGGCGTCCAGCGCGTGGCCTACGTCGACGTCGACGCTCACCACGGGGACGGCACGCAGAGCATCTTCTGGGACGATCCGCGTGTGCTGACTATTTCGCTGCATGAATCCGGGCTGACCCTCTTCCCGGGCACCGGGTTCGCCAACGAGATCGGCGGCCCGAACGCGCAGGGCAGCGCGGTGAACGTGGCACTCCCGGCCGGCACCGCGGACGCCGGGTGGCTGCGGGCCTTCCACGCCGTCGTGCCCCAACTTATTGGCGCGTTCTTGCCGGAAGTCATCGTCAGCCAGCACGGCTGCGACTCGCACCGGCTTGACCCGCTCGCCCACCTGAACATCAGTGTGGATGGCCAGCGCGAGGCCGCCACGGCCATCGGCAACCTCGCCGCGCGGTACTGCGCTAAGCGGTGGATTTCCACAGGGGGCGGCGGTTACAACGTCGTCAGCGTCGTTCCGCGGTCCTGGAGCCACCTGATAGCCATCGCCGCCGGGCGGCCGGTACCGCTGCGCACCCAGGTTCCGGAGGAGTGGCGACGCTATGTCAAAGACAAGTACGGGGCCAAGTTCGGTGTAGAGCCCCCCGAGGCGATGGGTGACGACGTCGACCTCTGGTGGCGGTCCTGGGAAGTGGGGTTCGACCCCAACGACGAGGTGGACCGCACCATCATGGCCACCCGCAAAGCAGTGTTTCCCCTGCACGGACTGGACCCCTGGTTCGACTAGGTCCGGGCCCGGGCGAAGGGCCGGTCCCCAGGCAGCAATTGGTGGATGCCATCTGGCGTATATGTCGCTAGTGTGGAGGGCATGGTGACAGACGACGTATTTGCCGTCATTGCTGAGGCAACCAGGCGTGACATTCTGGTAGCCCTCCGCAAGGGAGACAAAGCAGTGGGGGAACTGGTCCAGGAGCTTGAAGCAAGCCAGCCCACCATTTCCAAGCATCTCAAAGTCCTCCGGGAAGCGGACCTGGTGAGCATGCGAGCCCAGGGCCAGAAGCGGTACTACACGCTCAACCCCAAACCGCTCGCCGGGATCGCCAACTGGCTGCAGGCTTTCGACGTCGGCCCCGCAGTAGCAGCGGACGAGGCCGCACCCCGCCAGCCCGAATCCACTCCTGCCGCCGTCCCGGACAATCTGGCCGCAGCGGCCGTCCCGCAGCCAGTCGCCGCGGAGCCCGCCGCTGCACTGGTTGCCCGCCCTGCCGGCAGCCCGCTGAGCCCCGCCGTCGTCATCCCCGTGGGAACGGCAGGCGAGGACAAGATGCCCCAGCAGATCGGGCGGACCGTGGGCCGTGCCGCGACCAAGGCCGCCGATCTCCTGGCCAACCTGCCCAAGTTCGGCCGCAAGAAGTAACCCGTCCCGCCGGCGTATGCCTCCCGGCGTACGCGCCCGGCCCGCGCATTCGGCCACCCATTTCGGGCGGGCTACCTGCCGAGGATCCGCACGTGATCCGGGGTGAGGTCCGCGATCTTGCTGACGCCGAGGAGGGCCATGGTGCGTTCCATGTCCTTTTCCAGGATTTGGAGGGCGCGGTCCACGCCGGCGCGTCCGCCCGCCATGAGCCCGTAGAGGTAGGCGCGGCCGATCAGGGTGAAGTCGGCGCCGTGGGCGAGGGCGGCGATGATGTCCGCGCCGCTCATGATGCCGGTGTCCAGGATGATCGCCGCGTCGCTGCGGTCCGCCTTGAGCGCGGCGGAGACCTCGGGGAGCAGGTGGAAGGGGATCGGTGCCCGGTCCAGTTGGCGGCCGCCGTGGTTGGAGAGCACGATCCCGTCCGCGCCGTGGTCCACTACCTTGCGGGCGTCCTCGACGGTCTGGATGCCCTTGACGACGAGCTTGCCTTTCCAGGTCTCGCGCAGCCAGTCGAGGTCGACGTAGGTCAGGGTGGGGTCGAACATGGAGTTGATCAGGTCCGCGACGGTGCCCGTGTACCGGGACAGGGACGCGAAGGTGAGCGGTTCGTGGGTGAGGAAGTTGAACCACCAGGCGGGCCGGTAGGAGGCGTCGAGGACGGTTTTGAGCGTCAGGGCGGGCGGGATGGTCATGCCGTTGCGGACGTCGCGGAGCCTGGCGCCGGCGACGGCGGTGTCCACGGTGACCATGAGGGTGTCGTTGCCGGCCGCGGCGGCGCGTTCGATCAGTTCCAGGGAGCGGTCCCGGTCTGTCCAGAGGTAGAGCTGGAACCAGTTGCGGCCGGTGGGTGCCGCGGCGGCGACGTCCTCCAGGGACGCGGTGCCCATGGTGGAGAGGGTGTAGGGGATGCCGGCGGCCGCGGCGGCCTGGGAGCCGGCGTATTCGCCCTCGGACTGCATCATCCGGGTGAATCCGGTGGGCGCGATTCCCACCGGCAGCCGGGAGGGCCCGCCCAGGATGTCGGTGCGGAGGTCGATGCTGGAGACGTCCCGCAGGACCCCGGGCCGGAACTCGATGTCCAGGAACGCCTGGCGGGCGCGGCGGAGGGAGATTTCGGCCTCTGCGGCGCCGTCGGTGTAGTCGAAGGGCGCTTGGGGCGTGCGGCGCTTGGCCATGTCCCGCAGGTCCCAGATGGTGCTCGCACGGCGCAGCCTGGCCTCCCGGCTGAACTCCGGCTTCTTGAACTGCATCAGCGGAGCAAGATCGGCGTATTTGGGCACCCGCCGCTTCAATGCGGCAGGGAGTCCGCGGCCGGCCGCCGCCTCTGTGCCTTGCCCGGACGCGGACGCACCAGTGTCCGTGGCGGTGGCCCCGGGAGTGGTGGGAGCCTCGGGGTTGCCGGGCGGAACGGTGTGCGTCATGGCTGCCTCCATAGTGGTCGGAGCGAGTGGTCGAATGCTCGTGCTGGGGTTCCTCACACTCTAGGTGGTGTCCGTGTGCGTCGACGTGACCCTCCGCGTCAGTGTTGGCGCCAAACACAGACGAGAACTGCACTCTCGAGGGCCGGCCTGCGTCCCGGGGCGGTGGGCCCGGCGGATTGTTACGCCCGGCGTTTGCCCCGGCCGCGGCCCCGGAGCTAAGCTCGACGCTATGACTAACCGTTGGTATGCGTATTTTTCGTTGGCTCTGGAGGGGCCCGCGTCTAACTGACACGCAACCAACTTTCCTTCAGAGCCAACAGGGCAGAGATTATTCTCTGCCCTTCGCCATTTCTCCGGCGGGTTCTGATCAGGGCCCGCTCCGCATCCGGAACAGGACCCGAACATGAGCATCGAAGCAGCCCCCGGCACCCAGCACTCCACCTCGAACCTGCGCGTCAGCGAGTTCACCCCGCTCCCCACCCCGCAGGACCTCATGGCGGAACTGCCGTTGGACGCCCGCCTGGCCGAGGTGGTGGGACGGGGCCGGGACGAGGTCCGGGCGATCATGGACGGTGTGGACGACCGGCTGCTCGTCATTGTGGGTCCCTGCTCCATCCACGATCCCAAGGCCGGGCTGGAATACGCCCGTCGGCTGGTAAGCCAGGCGGAGAAGCACCGCGAAGACCTGCTGATCGTCATGCGCACGTACTTCGAAAAGCCGCGCACCACGGTGGGCTGGAAGGGCCTGATCAACGACCCCCGCCTGGACGGCAGCCACGACATCGCCGCGGGCCTGCGCGCGGCCCGGGCGTTCCTGCGCCAGATCACCGCCCTCGGCCTGCCCACCGCCACCGAGTTCCTTGAGCCCATCAGCCCCCAGTACGTCGCGGACCTGGTCGCCTGGGGCGCGATCGGTGCCCGCACCACGGAGAGCCAGATCCACCGCCAGTTGGCTTCCGGGCTGTCCATGCCGATCGGCTTCAAGAACGGCACAGACGGCGACCTCCAAGTGGCGCTGGATGCGTGCAGCGCCGCCGCTGCCGCGCAGGCCTTCCTCGGGATCGACGACGACGGCAGGGCCGCCCTTGTGGCCACCGCCGGCAACCCGGACACCCACGTCATCCTCCGCGGCGGACGCAAGGGACCCAACTACTCCGCCGCCGACGTTGCAGCGGCCTCCGCCAAGCTCGCCGCGAAGCAGTTGAACCCCCGCCTCATCGTCGACGCCAGCCACGCCAACAGCGGTAAGAACCACCACCGTCAGGCCGAGGTCGCCCTTGAAATTGGTGCCCAGCTGGAAAGTGCCGGCGCCGCGGCCGGGGCCATCGCCGGCGTCATGCTGGAGAGCTTCCTGGTGGGTGGGGCGCAGGCCCTTGAGGTCAACGCCGCCGTTAACGCCGACGTCACGGCCGGAGGCAAAGATGGAGCTGCCGGCCGGGACCAGCTGGTCTACGGCCAGAGCGTCACGGACGCCTGCATGGACTGGGATGTTACGGCGTCGGTACTTGGCCAACTGGCCGCCTCGGCCCGCACCCGCCGGACGCGTGCCTGAGGGTTGAGCAGGAGGCGCGGGCTGTGCGAGATTTCGGAGATTCCTGCGGAAATCGTGTGGGGATTCCTGAGGAAGCCTTTCACATTGGCACCATGAGCAACTAGTGTTGCTAACACATGGTTGTTAGATGGCTCAGCATCGGCACACCGCCATGTCACCAGGTGGGGCTGCCGTTCGCTTGAGCAAAGGAATAGGAAATGTCTACGGAGGCCAACTTCTCCAAGGCCCGTTTTTTGACTGTGGCTGAAGTCGCGGAACTTATGCGGGTATCAAAGATGACTGTGTACCGTCTTGTGCATTCGGGGGAGATGCCGGCCGTGCGGTTCGGCCGCTCTTACCGCGTACCGGAAAACGCCGTCGAACAGTACCTCAAGGGTGCCGTCGTCGACCGGAGCGACGGGCACGCCGGAACTGGCTGAACAGCCAGCGGCAACAATCACCGCGTGAATTGGCCGCTTTGGGCCCCGCATGGGGCCCGCGGTCGTGGGGTGCCTCGCAGAGGCGGTACCCTGTTAAGGAACGTTTTACGTCATTGTAAGAACCTGTCCGTTGTTTCAGTCTGCTGCTTAGCCCGCGGACCCTTCCCAACAGGCAGGTACTGCATCTAGCCGGTAAGGAACTTTCGTGGGTTCAGTTATTAAGAAGCGTCGCAAGCGTATGGCCAAGAAGAAGCACCGCAAGCTGCTTCGCAAGACGCGCCACCAGCGTCGCAATAAGAAGTAGCAATACTTCGATGTGCATGAAATGCCCGTTGCCTTCCAGGCGGCGGGCATTTTTCTTGCTCCGTCCCGGTGGGAAGATTTCAATCCGGCTGCGGCGTGGGACGCAGGCGGCACGGATCCGCGGCGCCCTCGTCTGAAACCGCGGCGCGCGGTCCGAAACCGCAGCGGAACGCTGCGGGGGCCTAGCGGCTGGGTCCGCGGAAGCGGGAGAACCCCCGCCACAGGCCGTAAATGGCCCCGCCGACCGTCGCGGCCTTGAATCCCAGGGTGGCTGCGCGCCGGCCGGCACGGAAGTCGTACACCGGCCAGTTGTGCTCGCGGGCGTAACGGCGCAGCTTGGAATCGGGATTGATGGCAACGGGATGCCCCACCATGCTCAGCAGCGGGATGTCGTTGTGGGAATCGCTGTAGGCCCAGCAGCGGCTGAGGTCCAGCCCCTGGTCCTCGGCAATTTTCTGGACCGCGACCGCCTTGGCCGGGCCGTGCAGGATTTCGCCCACGAGCCGCCCCGTGTACGAGCCGTCCAGGATCTCGCCCACCGTGCCCAGCGCCCCGGTCAGGCCCAGCCGGGCGGCAATGACCGTGGCCACCTCGATCGGCGTCGCCGTGACGAGCCATACTTTGCGCCCGACCCGGAGGTGCTGCTCCGCCAGGGCCTTGGTGCCCGGCCAGATCCGCGACTCAATCATCTCGTCGTAGACCTCTTCGCCCAGGGCCTCGATGTCCTTCGCCGTGATGCCGGCAGCCAGCGTCAGGGCGGAATCGCGGACGGCGTGGACATCGTCCATGTTTTCGCCGCGCAGCACGAACATGAACTGCTTCCACGCGAACCCGGCAGCCTGCGGCAGGGTGAACGCGCCGCGCTGGTGAAGCTTGCGGGCGACATGGAAGAGGCTTGCGCCCTTCATGAGGGTGTTGTCGACGTCGAAAAATGCGGCCTCGCCGTGCTGCGTCGATGCAGCAGGCTCGTTGGCCACAATGACGTATTTCTCCTCGGGCATGCCACGAGTCTAGTCAATGACCGGCCCCGGACCGCCCGCAGGGCGCGCGACGCGACGGCAGGAGGGCCCGGCCCCAGGCCGACTGCGCCGTGCATCGACGCCGAAGCGGGCGCCGGGCTACGGTGGATGCATGGCCAAACCCGCGTCGATCCCCGATGTAGTACTGATCACCAAAGCTGACTGTCACCTGTGCGCTGAGGCGCGCGCCGCCGTCGCCCGCGTCACCGCTGCGCTCGGAATCGATTGGTCGGAGAAATCGGTGGACGACGACGCCGGGCTGCGGGAGCGCTTCGCCGAGGAGATCCCGGTGGTGCTGGTCAACGGGGTCCAGCGGGATTTCTGGAAGATCGACGAGGGCCGCCTGACCCGGACCCTGCAACGGATCATCGGTGAGCCGTCCTGACGGCGGGGTGCTTTGTTGCGTGAAGCGCGGGGGCTCTAGAGTGGGAAGCACAACGCGACGCAATGGAGCAGATAGTGACTTCGCTGGATTCATCTCCCGGGGCTGTCCCCGGGGGAGCCGGGACTGCCGCCAAACAGATTCCCCCCGCGGCCGTGGCCCGGCTGACCATCTATCTGCGCGCCCTGACCACACTGCTGGCTGAAGGGGTGGACCGGGTCTCGTCCGAGTCGCTGGCGGAGGCTTCCGGGGTCAGCTCTTCGACGCTGCGCAAGGACCTCTCCTATGTCGGCTCCTACGGAACCCGGGGTGTCGGTTACGAGGTCCAGTACCTTAACCGCAACATCGCTGCTGCGCTCGGGCTGACGCATGACTGGAAAGTCGCGATCGTCGGTGCGGGCAACCTGGGCAAGGCCTTGGCCCGGTACGGCGGATTCGAGTCGCGGGGCTTTGACATTGTGGCAATTTTCGACGCCGACCAAATGGTGGTGGGCAGCGAGGTCGGCTGGCTGCGGGTCAGCGACGCCGCTGACCTCGAGCCCGTACTGCAACGGACGGGTGCCAACATGGTGGTCCTCGCCCTGCCCGCCGCGGTGGCCCAGGACATCTGCGACCGGGTGATTGCCGCCGGCGTGCGGAGCATCCTCAGCTTCGCGCCCGTGATGCTTCAGGTTCCCCCGGGGGTCAACCTCCGCAAGGTCGACATGGCAACGGAACTGCAGATTCTGGCCTATCACGCACAGCGGGCGCAGGTCCCGGAGGACGCCGACTAGGATCGGCCTGCCCTCCGGTTCCCGCACCCGCCGAACCGTTCTCTCTGCTGGCGGTTCTTGGCTGGGTGGTTCTTGGACCGGTTACTTCCCGAAGGGGGCTCCGGGCTGTCCGTAGGGATTGGCCAAGGACTGCCGCTTCTGGAAGTACGGCGAGGCTGCGGGCAGGTAGAGCAGCACGATGGCCGCGATGCCCACCAGCGCCGCCAGCGTGGCGAGGCTGAGCGGGATGATGTTGAAGATCGACAAGGCGGCGAACACGGTGCCCAGAATGCGAGCCCAGTTCTTGCCCTTGCGGACATTGAATGCGACGAGGGCGTAGAGCCCGGCGCTGATCAGGGCGAATACCACGATGGTGCCGATCAGGACACCCTTGATGGATTCGAAATCGACCTTCGCGCCGCTCGTTGCCATCTGCTGCTCGAACATGTCCCGGACGGCGGGGGTGTCCAGGGTTCCCAAAGACATCAGCATCGAGATGACCCACAGGGCTCCGGCTGCGACGATCAGCCAGAAGGATGTATTGACCAACTGGGGAGCAGTGCCCGGAGCCTGCGGTTGTTGGGACGGGTACTGGGCATAGGGGGACTGGCCGTACTGCGGGGCGTTCTGGCCGTAGGCCGGCGGCGCCTGCTGGCCGTACTGCGGTGCGTTCTGGCCGTAGGCGGGCGGCGTCTGCGGCGCGATCTGGCCGTACTGCGGCGCCGGCGGTGTCTGCTGGCCGTACTGCGGCGCGTTCTGGCCGTACTGCGGCTCCTGCGGGGAGTTCTGCCCGTAGGCCGGAGTGGATTCCCCGCCCGGCTCGGAGCCGTTGGGCGGTGGGGGCTGGACTGGCGGGTTGCTCATAAGCGGTCCTTTGCGTGTCGATCACTGAATCGGCCAACGGGACCAGAGATCCTGCCCTGCCCCCAGCATGGTTTAGCTCAACCGTACCGCGGCCCGGCCGCCCTGTGGATCATTCCGGAGAGGTATTCTCAAGCCTCATTCCTGGGCCGCTACGGCCGCGCCCGGGACGCTCCGGCGCTGCCACGATCCGGCGGGTTCCGCATGCGGCGGCAGGCCTAGATCCGGCCCCGGTTGGCGACAAACCAGGCCTGGGCGTTCGGTAGCCACATGAGCACGGTCGCCACCAGGCTGATGATGAAGCCCAGCAGGCCTCCGCCTCCCCGGCCGTCGGCGACCCCGGCGCTGATGAATGTCAGCACCAAGGAGATGCCGACAAGAATGGTGAGGGCGAAGCGGGCCCACTCCCGGCCTTCCTTCATCTTCATGGCCAAGACGATCTGAGCGGTTGCCAGGGCAAGCGCCACGATGACAAGCAGCAGCACCAGGAGTCCGATTGGCGGCGCGAAGGCGATCAGGACGAAAGACCCAAACAGCCCGATGACTCCACCGAGGAGTCCCAACAGCCCGCCGATAAGCCAGATCCAGTACGAGACCTTCAGCTCGGTGGGCATCGCAGCGACCTTGAACATGCCGGAGAGACCGCCTATAGGCAGCGCATCGCCGAAATTCCTGGGACGGTCAGTGGGCAGCTCGAAGCGGAATCCGCCGCTAGACGCAGACCGACCCTGATGTCCCACAGGCTGGCCCTGATAGCCGGGCGGTGGTGCCTGATACCCCGGTGGGGGAGCCTGATAGCCGGGCGGTGGTGCCTGGTACCCCGGTGGGGGAGCCTGATAGCCGTGCTCGCCCTGACGCCCCGGCGGCGTTGGCTGGTAGCCGGGAGCGGACGGCGGATTGACTGGGGGCTGCTGTGGACCGCCCGGCGGGACGTTGCCCGACGCCGGAGGCTGGGCGCCCGGCTGCTGTGGGGGTACATCACTCGGGTTGCTCATGGCTCTCACTGTAGACCGCCGTACCCCTGTTATCTAGGGACTTGCGTGCCTGTCGCGGAGCCCATACCGGTGCCCGCCCCCGGCAACAGAAACGGCCCAACAGCGGCGCAAACAACAGCGCCCTGCTTCATCGCGAAGATGAAGCAGGGCGCTGGAACCGGCGGGCCGGCGTCGGCCGCCCGGACCGGACGAAAAGAACGGTCCTGGGCTGCACCGAATACTAGTTACGCTGCGGGAGCGATGAAAGCCAGTTCCAGGTTGATGGCAACCTTGTCGCTGACCAGCACGCCGCCGGCTTCGAGGACCGCGTTCCAGGTCAGGCCGAAGTCCTTGCGGCTGATGGTGGTTTCGGCGCTGAGGCCGGCGCGGGTGTTGCCGAAGGGATCGACGGCCACGCCGTTGAATTCGGTCTCGAGGGTCACGGGGCGGGTGATGCCCTTGATGGTGAGGTCGCCCTGGAGTTCGTAGGCGTCGCCCTTGGGGACGATGGCGTTGGAGACGAAGGAGATCTCGGGGAACGTCTCGACGTCGAAGAAGTCTTCGCCGCGGACGTGGCCGTCGCGGTTGGCGTCGCCGGAGTCGAAGCTTGCGGTCTTGATCGAGGCGTTAACCTTGGAGTCGGTGAGGCTCTCGGCGAGGTCCAGGGTTGCCGCGGCGTCGGTGAACTGACCGCGGACCTTGCTGATGCCGGCGTGGCGGACGGTGAAGCCGATCTCGCTGTGCGACGGGTCGAGGGTCCAGGTGCCGGTGGTGACGTTTGTGGGAAGTGCCATGGTGAATCTCCTTGAGTCGGGTTGGTACTGCGGGTGTTCGTCTGATCGTTAGTTGAAGAATCATTGGTTGAAATCTCAACTAACTGCTTCACCCAGTATAAACATGCATTTGCATCTTTTATTCCAACTCCAGGGAACATTTTTCCAAACTCGTCAGTTCTACCTTCCGTAGAAGATTTCAGATCGACCGGCATCTTTGAGAAACTGGTAGACATGCCCCAAGCCACTGTTCATTTGCTCCGCCACGGCGAGGTCCACAATCCCGATGGCGTCCTGTACGGCAGGCTGCCGGAATTCCACCTCTCCGACCTCGGCCGGGAGATGGCCCGCACGCTGGCCGAACACTTCCGGGAGCGATCCGAACAAGGGGCCCGGATCGTCCACCTCGCCGCGTCCCCGCTGAGCCGCGCCCAGGAGACGGCACAGCCGATTGCCGATGCCCTGGGCCTCGAGGTTGCCACCGAAGCCCGCATCATCGAAGCCGAGAACTACTTTGAGGGTCTCCACGTCTCCAAGGCGGAGCTGCTCCGGCCCAAGCACTGGGCCCGGCTGTACAACCCGTTCCGGCCCTCCTGGGGTGAGCCGTACAAGGAGCAGGCCGCGCGGGTCATCGCGGCGGTCCAGGACGCGCGCGTCCGTGCCGTCGAACTGGGCGGCAACGGGGCCGAAGCAATCCTTGTCAGCCACCAGCTGCCCATTTGGGCCACGCGGCTCAGCGCCGAAGGCAGGCCGCTGTGGCACGATCCGCGCAAGCGCGAATGCACGTTGACGTCCCTCACCTCCCTGGTGTTCGACGACGCCGGCGCTCTGGTGCGCGTCGACTACAGCGAGCCCGCTGCCGCCCTCCTGCCCGGTGCTGCCAGCACCCCGGGAGCCTGACCGTGGCTGCCAACCGCTACGAAGGGACTCCGCTGTCCCGCCGCAGCGTCCTGACCATCGGCGGCGCCGCGCTGGCTGCCGTCTTCGGGCTCTCCGGCTGCGCCCAGGACGACGCCCTCGCCAAGCAGGCCAAGGCCGGGGATAACAAGAATTACGTGGCCGGTGACGGGGCCGTGACCGAGTTCGCCGTCGCTGACCGTAAGAGTCCCGTGGCGCTGAAGGGGACGCTGTTCGACGGCACGGCCGTCACGTCGGCGGACTTCCCCGGCAAGGTCACGGTGCTGAACTTCTGGTTCGCCGCCTGCGCCCCGTGCCGAGTCGAGGCGCCCTCCCTCGAGGCGCTGCACCAGGAATTCAAGACCAAGGGCGTGCAGTTCTTCGGCGTCAACCTGCGCGACGAGAAGGCCACGGCCGACGCGTTCGACAAGACCTTCAACCTGACGTACCCGAGCTTCAATGACAAGGACGGCGCGGTGCTGCTGGCCGTCTCCGGACTCGTGCCGCCCGGTGCCGTGCCCACCACCCTCGTGCTGGACAAGCAAGGCCGCGTCGCCTCCCGGGTCCTGGGCGAAATCCAGCAGGGCACCCTGAAATCCCTCATCGCCTCCGCCGTGGCCGAGTAGCGCGGGCCCAGCCGTGAACAGCCCCTTCGCCGAAGCCATCCTGAATGGATCGCTCCTGCTTGCCATTCCCGTCGCGCTGCTGGCCGGACTCGTCTCGTTCCTCTCGCCGTGCGTCCTTCCGCTAGTGCCCGGATACCTGGGTTACGTGACGGGACTGACCGGCGTCGACCTGCAGAAGCAAAGGCGCGGCCGCATGCTGGCCGGCATCGGGCTGTTCGTCCTCGGATTCTCCGTGATTTTCGTGTTGCTCGGCGGGGCGTTCGGGCAGCTGGGCAGCCTCATCACCGGCTCGCAGAACAAGTGGATCACCCAGCTGCTGGGCGTCCTGGTGATCATCATGGGTGTCGTGTTCATGGGCGGCTTCGGCTGGCTCCAGCGCGATGCCAAGATCCATGCCAAACCACCGGCCGGGCTGTGGGGCGCGCCCTTGCTGGGCATCACCTTCGGGCTCGGCTGGGCGCCGTGCATCGGCCCCACCTATTCCGCCGTCCAGCTGCTCAGCCTCTCCGGCGGCTCCTCGGCGGCCAAGGGCGCGTTCCTGGCTTTCGTGTACAGCCTGGGGCTGGGGATCCCGTTCCTGCTGATCGCCCTGGCCGTGCGCCGCGGCATCGGCCTGATGTCCTTCTTCCGCAAGCACCGGCTCGCCATCCAGCGCACCGGAGGCGGCATCCTGATCCTGCTCGGCATTCTGATGGCCAGCGGGGTGTGGGGCACCTGGGTCTCCGGGTTGCAGTACTGGTTCCAAACCGATGTGAAATTGCCAATCTGATGAGCGAGCGCGTGAACGAAAAGAAGAAGAAGTCCCCGAAGCCCGAGGCCGTCCTGCCCTCGTTGGGTCCCTGGGGCATGCTCCGGTGGGCGTGGACGCAGCTGACCAGCATGCGCACGGCCCTGTTTCTGCTCCTGCTGCTTGCCGTCGCCGCCGTGCCCGGCTCGCTGTTCCCGCAGCGCCCGGCCAACCCGGCGATTGTCACCCAGTACATCAAGGACCACCCGGACTACGGGAAGATCCTGGACTCGCTGCAGCTCTATGACGTGTACTCGTCGGCATGGTTTTCCGCGATCTACATCCTGCTGTTCGTGTCGCTGATCGGTTGCGTGATCCCGCGCGCCATCGCGCACTACAAGGCGATGCGCTCCCAGCCCCCGCGCACGCCAGCCCGGCTGTCCAGGCTCCCCGAATACGGCACCCTCGTGATTCCGGCCGACGATGGGGTCCCGGCGTCGGCCGCCATTTCCGACGCCGCGGAACTGCTGAAGAAACGCGGATACCGCGTGGACGTCCGGGACCGCGACGGCGCCCGCCCCTCCCTGGGAGCCGAACGCGGCTTCCTGCGGGAAGTCGGCAACCTCGTCTTCCACACCGCGTTGATCGGCGTGCTGGTTTCGGTGGCGGCCGGCGGCCTCTTCGGCTACAGCGGGCAGCGGATCCTGGTGGAGGGTGACACGTTCGTCAACACCCTCGTCGGCTACGACCAGTTCACGCCCGGCACCAATTTCCAAAGCAGCCAACTCCAGCCGTATTCGGTGCAGCTGGATAAATTCGACATCAAGTTCGACCGTGAGTCGAAGGGCAAGTTCGGTCAGCCCATCGACTTCACGGCCGCGGTGACCACGAAGGAAAACCCGGACGCACCCGCCAAGAAGGAAGTACTCAAGGTCAACGACCCCCTGAGCCTCGGCGGCACCAGCGTGTACCTCACCGGCAACGGCTACGCTCCTGTGGTCACCGTCCGCGACGGCGCCGGAAACATCGCCATGCAGGGTCCCGTGGTGGCTAAGCTCCAGGGCGAGAACTACTACTCCTCCGTGGTCATCAAGGTCCCGGACGCCAAACCGGAACAGCTCGCCTTCGCCGGGTTCTTCCTGCCGACGGCGTTCGTCTCCGACAAGGGCGTGTCCTTCAGCGGTGACCCGGAGCTGATCAACCCTCAGCTGACGCTGAACTCCTACTTCGGCGACCTCGGCCTGAACGCTGGCTCCCCGCAGAACGTCTTCGAGCTCGACGTCAAGAAGCTGACGCCGCTCAACGCCCGCAACCTGGCCACGAAGGGCATTGTCCTGGCGCCCGGGAGCAGCTACACGCTGCCGAACGGCAAGGGTTCCATCAGCTTCGACGGCGTCAAGCGCTACATCGGCGTGGACATCCACCACAACCCCGGCCAGCTGTACGCCCTGATCTTCGCGCTCCTGGCCGTGGCGGGGCTGGTGACCTCGCTCTACGTGAACCGGCGCCGCGTCTGGGTCCGCGCCGGCACCCACGCGGACGGCCGCACCATGGTGGAGTACGGTCTCCTGGCCCGCGGTGAAGACCACCGCCTCGCCGGGGAGGCGGCGGCCATACGCAAAATCCTCTCCGACGAGTGGCTATTGGGCGTGGACGCCACGACCGGTTCCCAGCCTGCTCCCAGCGCAACGGCGGATAATGACCGGGCGGATAAGGCCGGCACGGCAACAGGCAGCACGGCAGACGGCGGCACACACGCCACCCCAGAACAACCCGCAGAAGACTTCATCCAGTCAACAGCCGGCTCCTCCGAGTCGAAGAAGGATCAGTAATGTTGTTCTCGATCAACGAAACCATGGGCCAGTACAGCGAGCTCTTCATGCTGCTGGCCGCCGGCACGTACACCGTGGCGTTCATCGCCTTCGCCTGGGACCTGGCCAAGAGCAGCAAGATGCTGCGCGCGGTGGACCTCAAGGCCGCCGAACTGGCCGCCCAGGCGACCCCTGCTGAGGCCGCGCGCATACCCGTCGGCGTCGGGGCGGGGAGCGCCGGAGGCGACGTTGACCGCTCCGATGCGGACGTCAGCGGCCCTGCAGGCCGTGCCGAGCGTCCGACGTCGGCCGTCTCCGGCCGCGGCACCGCGGCCGGTGCGGGCCAGACCGCCGACGGCAGCATGCGCTACGCCGGTGAGCGGCGTGCCCCTGCCCGGGTGGCCGTCGCGCTGACGGTCCTCGGCGCTGCAATTCACGCGGCCGGGGTGATCACCCGCGCGCTGGGTGCCGGCCGGGTGCCGTGGGGCAACATGTACGAATTCCTCACCACCGGCGCGTTCGTGGCCGTGGCCGTCTTCTTGCTGGTGCTGATCCGCCGCGACCTGCGCTTCCTGGGCACGTTTGTGATCGGCCTGGCCATCATCATGCTGGTTGCGGCCTCCATCGCCTTCTGGACGCCCGTGGGCCACCTCGTGCCGGCGCTGCAGAGCTACTGGCTGATCATCCACGTTTCCATCGCAGTGATGTCCTCGGCCCTGTTCACCCTGACGTTCGCCATGTCCGCGCTGCAGCTCGTGCAGTCGCACCGGCAGAAGACCATCGCCGCCGGCGGTGCCGACAAGCTCGGGTTCATGCGCCTGGTCCCGAACGCCCTGAGCCTGGAGAACCTGTCCTACCGCATCAACGCCATCGCGTTCGTCGGCTGGACGTTTACGCTGATGTTCGGCGCCATCTGGGCCGAGAAGGCATGGGGCCGGTTCTGGGGCTGGGACACGAAAGAAGTCTGGACGTTCGTGATCTGGGTGGTCTACGCCGGATACCTGCACGCCCGCGCCACCCGCGGCTGGACCGGAACCCGTGCCGCCTGGCTGTCGATCGTCGGCTACCTGTGCGTGGTCTTCAACTTCACGATCGTGAACCAGTTCTTCAACGGCCTGCACTCCTACTCGGGGCTTTAAAGCTGCAGCCCCGCCGGCCGGGGACAGGGGACCGGCGGGGACCGTGCGTCTGGCCGGGTACAGCTAGGCCTGGGGCTCGAGGCCCGGGACTGTGTCGTTGATCTGGAACGAGGCCTTGGTGCTGACTGGGGAACCCGGCACGCTGACGAAGTCCAGTACGCGGAAATCCGCCTGTAGGGAGTCCTTGGTGATTCGCGTAGTCACGTAGCCGCGCTGATTGTTAAAAAACTTCAAATGCGGGTTCCACGCCATGACTGGATCGAACGTGGCACCTGAACCGTTGCCCCCGGAGGTAATGGACGTGCTGACCAGTTCTGAGCCCACCACCGGCGAGTCTGGGTCCTTGAAATCGATTTTCAGTTCGTTGGCCCAGTGCCGGTGCACGTCCCCTGTGAGTACGACGGCGTTGCGCACGTTGGCATCCACCCACCCCTGGGTAATGCGCCGCCGAGATGCCGCGTAGCCGTCCCAACTGTCCATGGAGACGTCGTCGATGCTGGCGGCCGCATTGCGGTCCCGTTCCGCGAAAAAAACCTGCTGGCCCAGGATGTCCCAGCGCTGGGTGGAGTTCTTGAAGCCTTCCAGGAGCCATTTCTCCTGCAGGGTGCCGGTGATTGTGCGGTTCTTGTCCAGCCGCCCGGCAACATTCTTGCCCCGGCCGCCGCCGGAGATCTGAGCGTCCCGGTACTGCCGGGTGTCCATCATATGGAAATTGGCCAACTGGCCCCACTGGATCGTGCGATATATTTTCATGTCCGTTCCGGCCGGCACTGAGGACGCGCGCAACGGCATGTTCTCGTAGTAGGCCTTGAAGGCCGCGGCGCGGCGCTCAAGGAATCGCGCAGCGGTATCGTTCATCTCCCTCGGATCCCTGTCCTCCGGAACGTCATCCGCATAGTTGTTGTCGACTTCGTGGTCGTCCCATACCACCAGCCACGGTGCGATCGCATGCGCAGCCTGCAGATCGGCGTCGGACTTGTACTGTGCATGGCGTTGACGGTAGCCCTCAAGCGTTACGGTCTCCAGCACGTCGAGGTGGCGGGCCTCTTCGCGGACATCGGTGCCGCTGCGGCGTTCGTAGATGTAGTCGCCAAGGTGCAGCACCAGGTCAGGGTGGTCTTGGGCAAGGCGGGCATACGCCGTGAAGTAGCCTTGCTCATACTTCGCGCAGCTGGCGAAGGCCATCGCGAGCGCCGCCGGAGTTTCATGGCGTGCGGGGCTCGTAAGCGTCCGGGCAGTGCGACTAACATAACGTCCGCAGCGGAACCGGTAAAAGTACTCGCGGCCCGGCTGAAGCCCCCGTAATTCCACATGTACGGAATGGGCGCTCTCTACATGGGCGTATTCAAGGCCCCGGGCCACCACTTTGCCCATCGCGGCGTCCTCGCCTACCTCCCAGGCGACCGGGATGCTCCGGGACGGCATTCCGCCGAGGCCATCCTCGGCGAGCGGGTCAAGCGCCAAGCGGGTCCAGAGCACGAAGCCGTCCGGCCACGGTTCGCCTGAGGCGACGCCGAGCATGAACGGGTCGCCCCGGAGCCCGGTATCCTCCGCGATTGAGATGCTGGGCGCAGCGGGCCCGGGCAACGAAATGAGAATGCCGGCACCCAAGCCGGCGGATAGTAGGGTCCTGCGCGAAATGTTATCCATGGTTCAAAGGCATTCCATTGTTTAAACACATTTCATTGTTCAAACACATTTCATTGTTCAAACGCATTTTCACTGTTCAAACGCATTCCACCACTTCCGAGGCCAAGGTGCTTTGGCCGATGATCTACCCATTCTAGGCGCCGGATTCGCGCTTGGCGCGGGGCCTTTCGTCACTGTTCACCACGGTGGCAACAGGAATAGTGCAACGGTCAACCCACCCACTGGACCTCGCCCTGCCTAACTTCGCGCTACTGAACTCCGCGCTGTTGAACCTCGCGCTACTTAACCTCGTCGGTTCCTGGCGTTCCGGCGTCGCCGGGTTCGTGGGCATCGCCGG
Organism: Arthrobacter sp. 05T420; assembly: GCF_056396305.1. Taxonomy (NCBI): domain Bacteria; kingdom Bacillati; phylum Actinomycetota; class Actinomycetes; order Micrococcales; family Micrococcaceae; genus Arthrobacter; species Arthrobacter sp. 05T420. The sequence continues at coordinate 84,865 of NZ_JBFTLG010000010.1, forward strand.
CACCTTCGGTGCCGCTGGCTTCCGCGCCGCCGGCGTCGGGCTTGCGTTCCTTGGCCTCGAGTTCTTCCTTGAGCTTCTTGAGCCTGTCGGCCTCGGCCTGGTTGCGGCGGCGGATTTCAAGGTTGCGGAGGAAGTCGGGATCGTCGTCGGGCGCTACCGGGTGGCTGTAGGCGACCGGAGCGGTGTCCGTGGCGCGGGGGCGGCCAAGGAGAAACCACAGGGTGGCGCCGACTACGGGGAGGAGGACCTGCACGAAGATCCAGGCGGTCTTGGAGATGCCCCTGGTCAGCCGCTTATCAGTGCGGATGAGGTCCACCAGTCCATAGACAAAGACGGCCAGTATGACGATCGGAACCACTACACGGAGCATATCTTCAGTCTAGCCGTCGGGCGCCTCCACGGCGCCTGCCACTGTGCCCGGGTGCAGGCCGCCGGCCGCAGCGGCGAGGGGCGGGGGAGACCGAAGCAGCGCCGCCGTTCTGGCGGCTAAACTTGAGGGGTGGCTTTCCTCAAATACACCCTGATTCGGCTGGCGCTGTTTGCGCCCTTGTTTGCCCTCTTCCTCTACCTGCAGCTGGGCGTGCTCCTGGCTGCCCTGTGCGCCGGGATGATGTCCTTCGCTATCAGCTTCCTGTTCTTCCAGAGGCAGCGCGACGCGGCCACCGCGACGCTCCACCACCGGTTCTCGGGCAAGGCGAAGCCGTTGCGCAGCGCCGGCGAGGTTGCTGACGCCGACGCCGAAGACCGCCTCGTGGACGCGAACCCCGACATTGCAGTCCGCACGGAGCACCGCCGCAAGGATTCCCAGCAGCCAGGGGCCTGAGCCCGGCCGCGGGTTCAACCAGTCCTGGTTCAACCAGTCCTGGTTCAAGCAGTCCGTGCACAGCTGCGGCTCAGGGCCGCGGCCTTAGAACCCGTGGCTGAGGATGAGCCCGAGTGAAAACAGCCCGGCGAAGCCCAGGTTGATCAGTCCGGTCTGTTTCAGGACGGGGATGAGGCTCTTGCGCCGCCGCCCGGCGATCATCAGCCAGGACGGCATGAGGCTGGCGGGGATCAGCAGCAGCACGATCAGCATCCACGGCCGCGCGGGGGCCAGGACGATGACCAGCAGGATCGCGACGGCAAGCATCAGCACGTAGCTTTCGCGTGCGTGCTTGTCTCCGAGCCGGACGGCCAGGGTTTTCTTTCCCGCCTTTCTGTCGGTCGGGATGTCGCGGACGTTGTTGGCCATCAGCAGCGCGCACGCGATCAGCCCGGTGCCGATCGCCCCGATGATGGCGGCGAGGCTGAGCTGCCCCGCCTGCGTGTACGTGGTGCCCAGCGTTGCGACGAGTCCGAAGAACACGAACACGAAGACGTCGCCCAGGCCGAGGTAGCCGTACGGGTTCTTGCCGCCTGTGTAGCCCCAGGCGGCCAGCACACAGCCGACGCCGACCAGGATGAGCCACCAGGCCTGCGTGATGATCACGAGGATCAGGCCGAACAGCATCGCCAGCCCGAACGCCGCGAACGCGGCCCGTTTGACGTGCTCCGGGCTGGCCGCGCCCGAGCCCACGAGCCGGAGGGGACCCACCCGATCTTCATCCGTGCCGCGGATGCCGTCCGAGTAGTCGTTGGCGTAGTTCACGCCGATCTGAAGGAGCAGGGCCACCAAGGCGGCCAGCACGGCGTTCAGCAGGATGAACGAATCCATCTCGTAGGCGGCTGCGCTGCCGATCAGCACCGGTGCGATCGCGGCCGGCAGGGTGCGCAGTCGGGCGCCTTGGATCCATTGTGCGGCTGTGGCCACGGTCAGTACCTCGTTGGTTGGTTGAATACTCGCTGTTGGTTGAATACTCGTTGGTTGGTTGGAGAGCTGGCCGGAAGCGGCTTGTCTATTTTCCCTGATGGAGCGCATCCAGCAGGACCGTCATGCCCAGGCGGTCCGGTTTGCCGTTGGGCAGCATGAGCAGTTCCGCCGCGGGCAGGACCGTTTTCGGGGCCAGGGCGCCCAGCATCGGTCCCCAGGTTTCGTTCTGGCGGGCGGCGAACGCCGCCAGGCCTTCCGCGGAACTGTCGCCCACGGCGACGTACGCAGCCAGGGCGTGGCCCCACTCGGCAGAGGGCACGCCGGCGACAAAAGCCGCCCGCACGCCGTCGAGCTTTTCCAGCTCAGCCTGGACATGGGCGGCGGAAACCTTGACGCCGCCGGTGATGACGACGTCGTCGGCCCGGCCGAGCACGGTGAGCCGCCCGTCGGCGTCCAGTTCACCGAGGTCGTTGGTGCGGTACCAGCGGACGCCGTCCTCTTCGCTGAACGTCGCGGCCGAGAGTTCGGGGGCCTGAAGGTACCCGGCAGCGATGGTTGCCCCGCCCAGGAGGATGCGGCCGTCGTCCTCCACCCGGACCAGGACGTCCTCGACCGGGAAGCCGTCGTACACGCACCCGCCGCAGGTCTCGGACGAGCCGTAGGTGGTCACCACGCGGACTCCGGCGTCCCGGGCCGCGGCGAGCAGCTCCGCCGGCGCGGGACCGCCGCCGAGCAGGATGGCGTTGAAGCGCCGCAGCACCGCCAATGTCTCGGCCGTGGGCGTATCCAGCAGCCTCCGAAGCTGGGTGGGCACCAGGGAGGTGAAACGGATCTTGTCCGTGAGCTCCAGCGCCGCTGCGGTGAAGGCCTCCGGCGTAAAGCCGCCGGACAGGTCCATGACCCACGGGCGGGTCCCCGCAAAGAGCGAGCGGACCAGCACCTGCACCCCGGCCACGTACTGGACGGGCAGGGCCAGCAGCCATTGGCCCTCGCCCTTGAGCGCAAAGGCGGTCGCCACGGACGAGGCCGCCAGGGCCTCGACGGTCAGGACGGTTGCCTTCGGCGTGCCAGTGGACCCGGAGGTCCGCACCACGACGGCCGCGTCCTCGATGCCGGCCGTGTCAGGGAAGCCCAGCGCCGGTGAGCCGTCCGGCCCGGCGGAGAGCTCGACGGCGGGACCCTCGCCGTGGAGGGCGGCAGCCAGCGCCTTGAGCGCGGGCTCGATGTTCATGCTTCCGGAAGTCACAGTGCGCCTTAGAAGTAGTACGGGAACGCGGACCAGTCGGGATCGCGCTTCTCGAGGAAGGCCTCCTTGCCCTCCACGGCCTCGTCGGTCATGTACGCGAGGCGGGTCGCCTCCCCGGCGAAGACCTGCTGGCCGGCCAGGCCGTCGTCGGCCAGGTTGAACGCGAACTTGAGCATGCGGATGGCCTGCGGGGACTGCCGGGCGATGTCCGCGGCGTACTCCAGGGCGACTTCCTCAAGGCGGGCGTGGTCCACGGCCTCGTTCACGGCGCCCATCCTGACCATGTCCTCGGCGGAATATTCGCGGGCCAGGAAGAAGATTTCCCGGGCGGACTTCTGGCCGATCTGGCGGGCCAGCAGGGCCGAGCCGTAGCCGGCGTCGAAACTACCCACGGTGGCGTCGGTCTGCTTGAACTTTCCGTGCTCGCGGGAGGCGATGGTGAGGTCCGAGACGACGTGGAGGGAGTGCCCGCCGCCGGCCGCCCAGCCGTTGACGACGGCGATGACCACCTTGGGCATGGTGCGCATGAGCCGCTGGACTTCCAGAATGTGCAGCCGGCCGGCGCGGGCGGGGTCGATGGTTTCCGTCGATTCCCCGTTGGCGTACCGGTAGCCGTCGCGGCCGCGGATCCGCTGGTCCCCGCCGGAGCAGAACGAGTGGCCGCCGTCCTTGGGGGAGGGGCCGTTTCCGGTGAGCAGGACCGTGGCCACGTCCGGGGTCATCCGGGCGTGGTCCATGGCGCGGTAGAGCTCGTCCACGGTGCCGGGCCTGAAGGCGTTGCGGACCTCGGGGCGGTCGAAGGCGATGCGGACGGTTGGCAGGTCCCGGACCACGGAGCCGTCCGCGCCACGCTCCACCTGCCGGTGGTAAGTCATGTCCTGGAAGTCGTCGAAACCGGACACGGTGCGCCACCGGGTGGGGTCAAAGACGTCGGATACCTTGGCGGGGATTTCGTTGCTCACAGTCCGAGTCTAGTAATCGCGTCAGCTGATGCAGAACTCGTTGCCTTCCGGGTCCGCCATGGTGTGCCAGGAATGCGGTCCCTGGTTGGCCGTCCAGAGGAACGTGGCGCCACGCGCAACAAGGGCCCGCACTGAGTCCTTATCCGCGCCCGCGAGCCTCACGTCCCAATGGACCCGGTTCTTGACGGTCTTTTCCTCCGGGGCGATCTGGAACAGAATGCGCCGGGCGGGCGATTTGGCGTCAATTTCGTCGGGCGGGCGGATCGCGGCGCCCTCGCGCCACACGAGCCTGCCGCGGTGTGTGGTGGTGTCTGCCTCCGTGGCGAAGCCCTGCTCGATCATGGAGTGGATAAAGATCTCATCCTGGGGCTCCACGGCCCATTCCAGTGTTTCAGCCCACCAGTCGGCGAGCTCGTGCGGGTTCTTGCAGTCCACGGCGATCTGGATGTTCAGTGTCATGGAAAGAACCTACGACGTCGGCGCCCGCGCCGGAAGGGCCCGGCCCCCGACAATCCCAAAGCATCGCGGGGTCACTTGGCGTCCATGCGGGGCACCGGAATGGGCGCCAAGTGACCCCGCGATGGTTCGGCTAGCCCTGGACCTGCTGCAGCTGTTCGAGGACCTCCGGCGGAATCGCGTAGATGAAGATGACCGCGAGGAGGTTCTTGGAGGCGTGGACGAAGTAGGAGAACATCACGTTCTTCCCGGTCCAGACGTAGACGAACACCAGGACGGCACCCATGGCCAGGTAGGGCATCAGCACCTGCAGGGTCATTTGCTCCTGGCCCACGATATGCAGGGCCCCGAAGAGGACCACGGACAGGGCGCAGCAGACCCAGAGGTTGACCCGGCGGCTCAGTTTGCCGATCAGCAGGTGGCGGAAAATGTATTCCTCGACGAACGGGCCCACGATCACCAGCAGCGGCACCATGAGCCACACCGGGACCTGCTGCATGAGCGCCTGGAGACCGGCCTGATTGGCGGAGGTCTGTACCGGCCCGCTGACGGCCACGAGAACCGCGGTAACGATGAGCATCACCACGACGGCCAGCGGCACCATGAGCGCCGTGAACCAGGGCCTGGTGGCCAGGACGCGGAGGTCGCGGGCGGCGACGCGCCGAGCGGCGGCCAGGGCAAGGGCGCCGATGGTGGCGTAAAAGACCAGGTTCACCGCGTAGGACGCCACCGCAGGATTGGGCGAGATCTGCAGCAGCAGTGGCGCCAACAACGCGCCCGCCACGGCGAAGAATGCGGCCACGGCAACATAGAGTCCAACAGTGATGAAATCGAGCCGGGAGAACCGGTAAAGCTCCGGCTGCGGCGCGGGTGGTGTGCGGAGAGCTGTGCCCATGTCCCCAGCCTAGCGCCGCGGCAGACTATCGCGGTCCAGTACCCTGAGCCCGGCCGACGGCGGGAGGCGCCCCCGTGCCTCCCTAACAGTCGACGGTGCGATACTGAGGACGCAAGCCGCCGCCGGGCAGGCTGGGCATCTACCTGCGAGGACTCCTTGAGCGAACATCTCCGCCTTTCGGGCGTATCCCATGGCTATGGGGACCGCCAGCTCTTCGTCGGCGTCGACATTGCCATCACAGCAGGCGAGCATGTGGCGATCGTCGGCGAAAACGGCGCAGGCAAATCCACGCTGCTCCGGATCCTGGCGGGGCTGGAGGCTCCGGACGAGGGCACCGCCGTCAGCCACGGCCGCGTGGGCTACCTGGCCCAGACCCACGGCCTGCCGGAACAGTTCACCGTCAGCAACGCGATTGACGCCGCGCTGGAATCGCTCCGGGCACTGGAGGCCGAGCTGGACCGTCTGGAGCGCGGGCTTGCCGACGCGGAAGCGGACGAACTGGAGCGTTACGGAAACCTGCAGACGCAGTACCAGCTCAGGGAAGGCTACGCCGCGGAGTCCCGGGTGGAGGCGGCGCTGGACCGGCTGGGCCTGGGCGGGCTGGACCGGATGCGGACACTGGGCTCGCTCTCCGGCGGGGAACAGGAACGCGTGGCACTGGCCTGCGTGCTCGCGGATCCCGCGGACATCCTGCTCCTGGACGAACCCACCAACCACCTTGACGCCAGCGGCACGGCCTGGCTGGAGGCGCGGCTGGCCGCGCACCGCGGAACCGTGGTGGTGGTCTCCCATGACCGCGTGCTGCTACGCAAAGTGGCCTCTACCGTGATTGAGGTGGATGCCGAACGCCGGGCGGTCAACCGGTATGGCAACGGGTACGAAGGCTACTTGCGGGAGAAGTCTGCAGAACGCCAGCGCTGGGCGCAGCAGTACCGCGGGTGGCTTGACGCGATGGCTGCCGAGCAGCTCCAGGCGGACACGGTGGCGGGGAAGATGGGCTACGCCCGCCAACGCGACGGCGACAAAATGGGGTTCGACTTCAAGGCCGGCACGTGGCAAAAGGCGGCCACCAGCAAGGTCCGCAACGCCCAGGAGCGTCTGCGCCGCCTGGAGGAAAATCCCATCGACCGCCCCCCGGTTCCCCTGGAGCTGGCGACGGATCTGCGGGCGGACGTTGCGGCCGGCCCCGCTCTTGAAGCGAAAGGGGTGGCCGTGCCCGGCCGCCTGGAAGCCACGGACTTCCGCGTGGAGGCGGGGCAGAAAATCCTCATCACAGGCCCCAACGGTGCCGGCAAGTCCACGTTGCTCTCCGTCCTGGCCGGCACGCTGGTGCCGGCCAAGGGCACCGTGGCGAGGCACGGCCGGATCGGCTACCTCCAGCAGGAACTGGAACTCCCACAGCGCCCGGCATTGCGGCTCTTGCCCGCTTTTGCCTCGGGCTTGGGCGGCAACATCGATGAGCACGCCGAGGCGCTGCTGCGTCTGGGGCTGTTCCGGACCAGCGAATTCCACGTGCCGGTGGGCGGACTGTCCGCTGGGCAACAACGCAGGCTGGCGCTGGCCCGGCTCCTGCTGGGCGGCTACGGGACGATGCTGGTGGATGAACCCACCAACCATCTGGCGCCCGTGTTGGTGGAACAGCTTGAAGCGGCCCTTTCCGGCTTCGAAGGGACATTGGTCATGGTCAGCCACGACCGCGCGCTGGGGGAGTGGTTCAGCACGTGCGCGAAGCGAAGCGAAACCGGGCACGGGGCCGGCTCTGGAAACTGGCTCCGCTACGCCATGCGTGACGGCGCTCTGGTGTAGCAGAACGACCCACCGGGGTTTGCGCCCGGAAATGGCTAACGCCCGGGCCGAGGGCGCCGGGCGTTAGCTTTCTGTGGTGCTGGATCTAACGGAACAGCGATCTACCGGAACAGGGCCCCGTAGGTTCCCATGATGATCCGGTCGCCCGGGGTGGATTTGCGGATGTAGTCCACCACTGCCCAGTCATCGAGCGAGATGCAACCGGCTGTCGGAATCTTGTTCATGTGCAGGAAAATGGCGAAGCCAGCGTCCTGGACGATGTTAGGCCGGTTGTAGTTGATGACCACGCCCTGGCGGTAGTAGCCCCCGCTGGCGAACCACCACATGTTCTCGTCCCAGCCCACCCAGGAGGAAGACTCGTGGTACTTGTTGTATGTGGGCGTCCAGGGGTTGCCGCCCCACCGCGAACGGGGATTCAGGGTGCGGTAGGAAAGCTTCGTTCCCGGGTTGCCCAGGCCGAAGGCCTCCGTCACGGAAAACGAGCCGGTGGGCGAGTACAGGTTCCGGGTGGGACCGGACGGCACTCCCGGCGGCTTGAACCCTGATTTACCGACGTAGCCGTCAGTCCGCCAGTCCTGCACGTAGGCTCCGGCGACCTTCACGCAGTACATGTTGGTCGCGTGGGACTGTCCGTAGCCTGAGGTCCAGGTAAGCAGGACGCGGTTCGCTCCGTACGTGGAGTACTTGGCCTGGCCGTTGTTGAGCTTATGGCATTCAGACATCGCATACACTCGGGACCCGGCGGACGTGGTCCACGTGATATCCCCGCGCTGGTAGGACTGCGAACAGGCACCGGCAACACAGCGCTCGCTCGCGATGGGATACCCCAGCGAGCCGCCAAGGCCACCCGCCGAGACGAACCTGCTGTCGATTCCCCTGCCGGAAATCCATGCACCCGTGGTGGGTGACCAGTAAATACTTCCGCCTTGGAAGCGTTGCACGCAGCCACCGGCGGGTTGTCCGCAGGTCTCACTCGTGATCGGGTATCCCAGCGTGCTTCGCGTCGTTCCGGCAGCGGAATATCGGCTGCCGATAGCGCCGCGGGCCACGTGCGCGCCCGTGGTGGGCGAGTAGAAGATGCTGCCGCCTTGGAAGTGCTGCACGCAGCCCCCTGAAGTCCCGCAGGTTTCCTCAGTGAGCGGGTAGCCCAGCGAACTGTTCTGCGCCCCGCCGGCCGTCCAGCGGCCCAGGATGCCACCCCAGACGACATGGCCGCCGGTTCCCGGCGCCCAGTAGATGTTGCCTTTATCGAACCGCTGAGAGCACCCGGATCCCTTCAGACCGCAGGCCTCGGCGGCTACCGGGAGGCCCAGGACGGTCTCGCCGCCGGCCGCGGCCCAGCGGCTCCCGATGCCGCTTAGGGCCGAGAACTCCAGCATCCGCGTGCCTGTCCATGCCAGGATGCGGCCACTGGAGAACTTCTGGATAGTTCCCCCAGACACCGCATTCTCATCCGTGACGGGATAGCCGAAAATCGCCAGGCCGCCCTTTGCGTGCCAGCGGGGGCCGGTGTGTCCCTCGGTCAGCAGGATCGGGTGCGCCCCTGTTGCCTTGGTCCAGAAAATGGATCCGCCGTCGAACGCCTGGCTGCAAACGCCCAGTGAACAGACCTCGACGGCGGTCGGCGCGCCGAGAGCCCCGGCGGCACCCTTCAGTGCCGTCCACTTGGTCTCGATGCCTCCTCGGACAACGACGGACGGAGGCGTCGGCTCTGTCGTCGGGGTCTGCGTCGGTTCGACAAGGGGTAGTGTCTGCTCCGCGGTGGCTTTCGCCGTCGCCGTCGGAGTGGGAGTTGCGGTTGTTTTTGGAACCGGGCTGGTGGGCGCGGATCCGGTCGGCGCCGGCGTTGCGGTCTGCGTGGCCGGCGTTGCGGTCTGCGTGGCCGCCGGGCTGGTTGCCGGCGGTGCCGCCGGCGCATCCTCAGCGAAGGCCGGCCCGACGGCCAAGGGCCCGGCAGTTAGTCCGAGGACCACGGCCGTGATGAGAAGTAACTTCTTTGTCATGGGGCGTCCTCTACGGAGACGACTGGCGTGCAGGTCGCGCCGCCGTCCTTGGTCTTGGCGAAGTTCGGCGCGGCAATGTCGGCCGACCGGCCGGCTGGGACAACTTGGGTGATGAGGGCGTGCCCTGCCACCGTGGGGCCGGCTGTGACCGCGATGGCCACGGTGAACACCCTGTTCTTATCCGAGTTGTTGACTAGGGTGCCCTTGAAGGACCAGGACCCGTCGGCTGTTGCGGTGCAGACGTGCTGCCGCAATGCGTCGGGCGCGTTCAGCGAAGTGGAAACATCGCCCGGCTCGGAGGCATCCGGCGCCGGCGATCCTGATGTCTGTGATGTTGATATTGCTGGTGCTGGCGTTGCTGCGGTGCTGGTTCCCGCCGGACCGGAACCGCCGCTCGAACAACCCGCCAGTACGAGAAGCAAAACTGCAGGCAGTAGCGCTCTCTGTTTCATGGTCCCCCCTGACTCACGGCGTTCCTGCCGTGGCCTGCACTGAGTTGCAGGCACACCGGACGGAAAGTTCCCGCCGGTGTGCTTAGGGTAATGGAAACAGTCCTCTGACCTGCGCTTTTTCGTGAAATTTCCGGTGTTGTGGCGCTTTCGGGGAGCATCCGGGTGTTGCCCGGGTCACGCCGGGGCTCTGAGTGCTAGTACGATAGATGAGCCGCCCGAGCTTCGACACTTGTGAGGTTCGGTACATGTCTTGGCCCCTGCAAGAGGCTTAGGCCCGAATTTTGTGTACTTGAATCCACGGTCCTGTTCCGGCCATACCCCGACCTACAAGGAATCAGCTGTGCCATCAATTACCCCCACAGAACTCAAGAGCGCGCCGGCGCAACCCGCCGTCGACTCGACCCTCAGCGCCGAGGGCTACAAGAAGACCCTGAGCGGCCGCCACGTCACGATGATCTCGATGGGCGGCGCAATCGGCGTCGGCCTGTTCATGGGGGCCGGCGGACGCCTGGCGTCCACGGGCCCGGCGCTGATCTTCTCCTACGCCATTGCCGGCGTGATCGCCTACCTGCTCATGCGGGCTCTGGGCGAGCTCATCATGTACCGCCAGACCTCGGGCTCCTTCGTCAGCTACGCCGGCGAAATGTTCGGCAAGAAGGGTGCCTTCCTCTCCGGCTGGATGTACTTCATCAACTGGGGCATGACCGGGATCGCGGAACTGATCGCGATCGGCCTGTACTTCCAGTTCTTCTTCCCCAACGTGCCGGTGGAAGCCTCCGCGATTGCGGCCCTGGCGCTGCTGGTGGCGGTCAACCTGCTCAGCGTCAAGGCGTTCGGCGAGTTTGAATTCTGGGCCTCGTGCCTCAAGGTTGGCGCCATCCTGATCTTCCTGGCCGTCGGCACCTTCATGGTGGTCACCAACGCCAAGGTCGGCACGGGCCACGCCTCGGTGGCCAACCTCTTTGCCGACGACGGCGGGATGTTCCCCAAGGGCGCCCTCGTGATGGTCCTCGTTCTCAACGCCGTGATCTTCGCCTACAACGGCATCGAACTCGTCGGCATCACCGCCGGCGAGATGCAGAACGCCAAGCGCGAAGTGCCCAAGGCGATCCGCGCCGTCGTACTGCGCATTGTGGTGTTCTACGTCGGTTCCGTCCTGCTCCTGGCCATGCTGCTGCCCTCGGACCAGTACAAGGCCGGCGTGTCCCCCTTCGTCACCGTGTTCGGCCAGATGGGCCTCGGCTGGGTGGGCGACGTCATGAACATGATCGTCATCACCGCCGCGCTGTCCTCCTGCAACTCGGGCCTGTACTCGATCGGCCGTGTCTTCCGCACCATGGCCAACAATGGGCATGCCCCGCAGTGGCTCACCAAAATGTCCAAGCGCCACGTGCCGTACGCCGCCATCCTCGCGATCGCCGCGTTCTACCTCGTGGGCATCATGCTGAACATCTGGCTGGGCGGCTCGCACGCCTTCGACCTCGCGCTGAACACCGCCTCGATCGGCGTGATCTTCACGTGGGGCGCCATCTTCGCCAGCCAGATCGCGCTGCGACACCAGAAGGGCCGCGTCTCCAGCCTCCCCATGCCGGGCTCGCCCTGGACCAGCTGGGCCGGACTGGTCGCGCTGCTGGCCATCACCGTGCTGATCGGCTTCGACACCATGACCAGCAAGACCGGCGAGGTCTTCCACCTGGGTCTGTGGACCCTGGCGACCGTTCCGTTCTTCGCCCTGGTGCTGTGGCTGGGCTGGCAGAAGGTCAAGAACAACTCGCCCAAGAGCGAGCTCTTCAGCTAGGACCTACCGGTCCCGGTGCGGGCCGCACCAAGCTGACCGCAACAGGCTGTAGCGCGGCGACGGCGGCAATCACCTCGAACAGGTGGTTGCCGCCGTCGCTTTTAACGCTGCGGATCCTCAGTAGCTGACGGGGGTGCTGGCCGGCTCAACCCCCGGGCCCGGTGGCATATATTCGGCGGCCAGTGCCTCGGAGCCGCGGGCGAGGATGGACACATCGGCCCCGACCAGCACGAAGGCTGCGCCGCCTGCCAGGTACCGGTGTGCGGTGGCGGGCGTGAAGGCGTTCACGCCGGCGGGCTTCCGGGCCGCTTTGGCGGCGGCGAGGCAGTGTTCGACGGCGGCGCGCACCCGGGGGTGTTCCTGCTGGCCCAGCAGCCCCATCGAGGCGGCGAGGTCGGAGGGGCCCAGGAAAATCGCGTCCACGCCGTCCACCGCCACGATGTCGTCCACGGCGGCAACGGCTGCTTCGGATTCGATCTGGACGGTGACACTGACGGTTTCGGAAGCGCGGGCGAGGTAGTCCGGAATCCGGTTCCAGCGCGACGCCCGAGCCAGGGCGGAGCCCACGCCGCGGACGCCGTGCGGCGGGTAGCGGGTGGCGGCCACGGCGGCCTCCGCGTCGGCGGCGGAGTTGACCATGGGGATCAGCAGGTTTTGGACGCCCAGGTCAAGGTACTGCTTGATCAGCACGGTGTCGTTCACGGGCGGGCGGACCATCGCCTGGACCGGGTAGCCACGGACGGCCTGCAGCTGGGCGAGGATGGATTCCAGCCCGTTGGGGCTGTGCTCGGCGTCGATCAGCAGCCAGTCAAGGCCGGCCCCGGCGCTGAGCTCGGCCACCAGCGGGCTGCCGGAGCAGACCCACATCCCGGCCAGCGGCCGGTCTGCCGCGGCGAGGGCGTCACGGAAGGTGGCGTCGGGTTCTACTCGAAGCGGCATGTGATGCTCCCCAGCGGTCCGTAGTCGGCGTGCACGGTGTCGCCCTTGTAGACCCACAGCGGGCGGGTGAAGGATCCGGCGAGGATGATGTCGCCGGCTTTCACAGAGTCGCCGTGGGCGGCGATTTTATTTGCGAGCCAGTGCACGCCGTTGGCCGGGTGGTCCAGGACGCCGGCGGCCACGCCGGTTTCCTCCACGGTCTGGTTTTTGTAGAGGATGGCGGAGACCCAGCGGAGGTCCACGGCGTCGGGCTTCACCGGACGCCCGCCGATCACCATGGCGCCCATCGCGGCGTTGTCGGCGATGGTGTCCACGATGGTCCTGCCCTCCATTTCGATCCGGGAATCCAGGATCTCGAGGGCCGGGACGACGTAGTCGGTGGCGTTCAGGACGTCGAAGATGGTGCAGCCGGGGCCGGACAGGTCCTTCTTCAGCACGAAGGCGAGTTCCACCTCCACCCGGGGGTGGGTGTACCGGTCCCATGGCACAGAACAGCCGGTTTCGAGGACCATGTCATCGAAGATCGCGCCGTAGTCCGGTTCAGTGATACCCGTGGCGGCCTGCATGGCCTTGGACGTAAGGCCGATCTTGCGGCCCACCAGCGTGCGGCCGGCGTCCTCCTTGCGGCGCCGCCACAACTGCTGCACGGCGTAGGAGTCCTCCACCGTCATATCCGGGTAGCGGGCAGTCAGGCGGGGGACCGAGGTGCGGGAGCGCCCGGCTTCCAGCAGTTCGTCGGCGATGGCCTCGATCGTCGCGGGGTCAAGCATTCGGGTGCTCCTCAGGTGGTTGGGCAGGTCAATTTGGGCGGCGTCTGAGGCGCGGTCCCGCATCCGCGGGATGCGGGACCGGCCGGGCAGATCGAGGCTTAGAGCTGGGCCCCGAGCTTGAAGCCCGTTCGGTCGCCCTCGGGGGCTGCGTCCTTGCGGGTGTAGGAGAACCCGTCGGCGCCCACGGTCACGGCCATCTCGGACTTTTCCTCACGGACGATGACAGGCTGCGGGTTGCCGTCGAGGTCCAGGACCAGCGAGGCCTCGGTGTACCAGGACGGGACCACGGGGTTGCCCCACCAGTCGCGGCGCTGGTTGTCGTGCACGTCCCAGGTCACCACGGGGTTGTCGGGGTCGCCGGTGTAGTAGTCCTGGGTGTAGATCTCGATGCGGTGCCCGTCGGGGTCCAGGATGTAGAGGTAGAACGCGTTGGAGACACCGTGCCGGCCGGGGCCGCGTTCGATCCGGTCGGAGATGCGCAGGGCGCCCATCTTGTCGCAGATCTGGATGATGTTGTGCTTCTCATGGGTGGCGAACGCGACGTGGTGCATGCGCGGGCCGTTCCCGCCGGTCAGGGCGGTGTCGTGCACGGTCTGCTTGCGGTGCATCCAGACGGCGTAGGTGACGCCGTCGGAATCCTGGATGTCCTCGGAGACGCGGAAGCCGAGGTCCTCGAGGTACTTGCGGCCCTTGGGAACGTCCGGGGTGACCTGGTTGAAGTGGTCCAGGCGCACGAGCTCCCCGGCGGAGTAGAGGTCGTAGCGCTGGGTGAGGCGTTCGACGTGCTCGGTCTCGTAGAAGAACTCATAGGGGAAGCCCAGCGGATCCTCGACGCGGACGGAGTCGCCGATGCCCTTGGTGAAGCCGTCCTTGCGGCGCTCGGTGCGGCAGCCGAGTTCCTTGTAGTAGGCCTCGGCGGCGTCCACCTCGGCGGGGGACTTCACCCGGTACGCGAACGCGGCAACGGCGGCGATGGGTCCCTTGCGCAGCACCAGGTTGTGGTGGATGAACTCCTCAAGGGAGCGCAGGTAGATGGCGTTCTCGTCCTCCTCGGTGACGTGCAGGCCGAGGACGTCCACATAGAACTCGCGCGACTTCGCGAGATCGGTGACGACGATTTCCATGTAAGCGCAGCGGACGATATCCGGGGCCGGGACAGTGGGGGTGGGGACGAAGTTAGTCATGGCGTTCTCTCTTCTTTGAGGTGGGGTCGCAGGGCGCTTAGGCGCCGAATTGGGGGGTGTGGCCGAATTTGGGCGTATGAACGGTGCCGAGGGTGATGTGGACGGCCTGCTGGTCGGTGTAGAAGTCGATGGAGCGGTAGCCGCCCTCATGCCCCAGTCCTGAAGCCTTGACCCCGCCGAACGGGGTGCGCAGGTCGCGGACGTTGTGGCTGTTGAGCCAGACCATGCCGGCCTCGACGTTCTGCGAGAAGTTGTGCGCCCGAGTCAGGTTCTGGGTCCAGATGTAGGCCGCCAGGCCGTACCTGGTGTTGTTGGCCAGGGCGAGGGCTTCGTCGTCCGTATCGAACGGGGTGATGGCAACCACGGGGCCGAAGATCTCCTCCTGGAAGATCCGGGCGTCCGGGGCGACGTCGGCGAACACCGTCGGGGCGATGTAATTGCCCTCCGGGAGGTGGTCCGGGCGGCCGCCGCCTGCCAAAAGCCGGCCTTCGGTCTTGCCGATCTCCACGTAGGAGGCCACCTTGGCGTAGTGCTCCGGGTGGACCAGCGCGCCGACCTCGGTCTTGGGGTCGTGCGGGTCGCCCACCACGATGTTCTTGGCCCGGGCGGCGTACTTGTCGCAGAATTCCTCGTACACGGCGCGTTCCACCAGGATCCGGGAGCCGGCGGTGCAGCGCTCGCCGTTGAGGGAGAAGACACCGAACAGGGCGGAGTCGATCGCGGCGTCGAGGTCGGCGTCGGCGAACACTACGCACGGGGACTTGCCGCCGAGCTCCATGGAGAGGCCCTTGAGGTTGGCCGCGGCGTTGCGGAAGATCGTCTGGCCCGTGGTGGTTTCACCGGTGAAGGAGATCAGCGGCACGTCCGGGTGCTTCACGAGCGCGTCGCCGGCCTCCTCGCCGAGGCCGTTGACCAGGTTGAACACGCCGTCCGGGAGGCCGGCGTCCTTGAAGATCTGCGCCCAGAGCGAGGCGGACAGCGGGGTGAACTCGGCCGGTTTGAGCACCACGGTGTTGCCGGTGGCCAGGGCCGGGGCGAGCTTCCAGGATTCGAGCATGAACGGCGTGTTCCACGGCGTGATGAGCCCCGCGACGCCGATCGGCTTGCGGTTGACGTAGTTGATCTGGGCGCCGGGGACCTTCATGGCGTCGTCGAACTGGGCCACAATCAGGTCCGCGAAGAAGCGGAAGTTCTCGGCCGCACGCAGCGCCTGGCCCTTGGCCTGAGTGATGGGCAGGCCGGTGTCAAAGGTTTCCAGTTCGGCCAGCCTCGCCTCCTGGGCTTCGACGGCGTCGGCGATCTTGTTCAGGACGCGGGCCCGCTCGCGGGGCTTCATCCTCGGCCACGGGCCGTTGACGAACGCGTCCCGGGCGGCGGCGGCGGCGAGGTCGATGTCTTCCTTCTGGCCGGCGGCGGCGGTGGCGTAGTTGGTGTTGGAGACCGGGTCCAGCACGTCGAAGGTCTTCCCGCCCACGGAGTCAACGAATTCGCCGTTGATGTAGTGCTGGATGTGGCTGGGAAGGTCCTGCGGAACGTGGTGGGTGGTGGTTTCTGCGGCAGTGAACGTCATTGTTTTTCCTTACTTACAGAGTGCAGGGCGGGGTCACTTACGGCCTATGTAGGGGGCCTTAATGGGCGCTAAGTGACCCCGCGTTGCTTTGGGCGAGGTACGCGTCGAGGGTGGCGCTGCGGTGGCGGCGGGCGGCCTTTTCGATGTCGTCCGGGCTGGCGCCGGACTCGATCAGCTGCAGCAGGGCCTCGTGTTCGTCCACGGATTCGTGGGCGCGGCCGGGGACGAAGCGGAACGTGGACGATCGCAGGGACGCCAGCCGGTTCCAGCCGCGGTGGACGAGGTCCAGGATGTGCGGGTTGGGGCAGTGCTCGAACAGGACGCTGTGAAAGTCCTGGTTCAGCCGGGTGAACCGGACGGGGTCGAAGTGCTGCAGGCATTCGCGCATCTCGGCGTTGACGGCCCGGGCGCGGGCCACATCGGCCGCCCCGATCAGCGGCGCCGAGAGGGCTGTGGCGGCCCCCTCGACGATGCTAAGGGTCTGCATCGTGTAGAGGTACTCGGTGGGGTCGATCCCGGCCACGGTGGCGCCGACGTTCCGCTCGAACGTCACCAGGCCTTCGGCCTCGAGCCGGCGGATGGCTTCGCGGACCGGGACCACGCTGACGCCCAGGTCCTCGGCGATCTTCGCCAGCACCAGCCGGTAGCCGGGGGAGTAGGTGCCGTCCACGATCCGGGACTTGACGGCCGCGTAGGCCTGCTCGGACTTGCTGGCCGTGGTGGCTGCGTTGCCTGTGGTGGCGGGGGCGGCGGTGTCAGTCATTGGCCTTGCCGGCTTCCCATTCCTGGTAGCGGGTCCGCCATGCGGCGTTGAGCGGGTAGAGCCCGTCCACGCTGTGGCCCTGCTGCACCATTTCGGCGATGAAGGTTTCCTCGCGTTCCTGGGCGATGGAGTCGTCGGCGAGCTCGTCGGCGAGGGCCGGCGGGATCACCAGGATGCCGTCCGCGTCGGCCACGATGATGTCCCCGGGCTGCACGGTGGTGCCCCCGCAGGCGATGGTGATGTCCGTGTCCCACGGGATGTGCCGGCGACCCAGGACCGCGGGGTGCGGGTTGGCATAGTACGTGGGCATGTCCATCGCTGCCACGGCCGAAAAGTCACGGACCCCACCGTCGGTGATGATGGCCGCGGCGCCGCGGACCTGGGCGCGGAGGGCCAGGATGTCGCCGATGGTGCCGGTGCCCTTTTCGCCGCGGGCTTCCATGACGAGGATCTCGCCCTCGTTGACGGAATCGATGGCCTTCTTCTGGGCATTGAAACCGCCGCCGTGGGTCTTGAAGAGGTCCTCGCGGTTGGGGACGTAGCGCAGGGTCCGGGCCAGGCCCACGATCCGCTTCTGGGGCCGCGTCGAAGTCAGTCCGTCGATGCTGACGTTGTTCAGGCCGCGCTTGCGCAGCTGGGAGGACAGGGTGGCCGTGCAGACGCTTTCCAGCTTCGCCTTCAGCTCCGGGGACAGGACGGGTCCGACCGCGGCGCCCTCCGGCGCTGCGAGGCCGGCGGCCTCGCGCGAGCCGTACGCCTCCTCCCGCTGCACGTCATCGGTCTTGGGCCGGGCGCCAAAGTCAGTGAACGGCGTCGTGCCTTCCGCAACCCGGGTGACCAGCCGGCCGGTAGAGAGCGCGGTGGGTTCGCCGGCGCTGACTTCCACCTCGACGACGTCGCCCGGCTTGGCCACCGAGGCCCCGGCGGGGGTGCCGGTGAGGATGATGTCGCCCTCTTCGAGGGTGAGCAGCTGGGACAGATCGGCCACGAGCCTTGCGAACGGGAACAGGAGGTCCCCGGTGGTGTCGTCCTGGACCAGCTGGCCGTTGTGCCAGGTGCGGATCCGCAGTTTCGCGGGGTCGACGGCATCTGCCGCGATCAGGCCTGGCCCCACCGGCGTGAAGCCGTCGCCGCCTTTGGAGCGGAGGTTGGAGCCTTTGTCCGCGTAACGGAGGTCGTAGACGCCGAGGTCGTTGCTCGCGGTGACCCACTCGACATGGCTCCAGGCGTCCTCGATGCCCACGCGGCGGGCGGGCTTGCCGATGATCAGGGCGATCTCGCCCTCGTAGCCGAGGAGTTCGCAGCCGGCCGGACGCTCCACCGTAGAAGGGGCCGCTGCCGACCCGACTGCCAGGGACGACGACGGCTTCAGGAAGTAGGAAGGCTGCTCCGGCGTGCGCCCGCGCTGGGCTGCCCGGCTGGGGTAGTTGATATGCACAGCGATGACCTTCCGGGCCGCGGCCAGGATGTGGTCGGTGACCTGTTCCAAGTGTTGCTCCTCATCGAGTACGAAATCGTATACGAAAACTATGGTCCGCGGATCGGGGAACGTCAACCCCTTATTGGGCAATTTCCACGGTGCTTGTAACCCGCGTCATATCTGCCGTACAGTTTTGGATTGGGAATCAAAATTCTATTATCGAACGTCATGTTCTAATATCGAACGCCGCCACGGCGTAAGCCCCGACACAACGACCCGCCACACAACGAAGTGAGGAAAGCCCGTGCAGTTCCACCACCACGGTTACGTATCCGGTGACCCGCGAGTCCAGCCGGCCGCCGGCGTCGGCATCGATCGGCCCACGCAGCTTCCTGACGAAGTGGACGTGCTCATTGTGGGCACCGGCCCTGCGGGCATGCTCACCGCAGCGCAACTCTCCCAGTTCCCGGGCGTCACCACGCGGATCGTGGAGCGCCGCGGCGGGAGGCTCGCCATCGGCCAGGCCGACGGCATCCAGGCCCGCAGTGTCGAGACTTTCCAGGCCTTCGGTTTCGCCGAGCGGATCATCGCGGAGGCGTACCGCATCACGGAGATGGCGTTCTGGAAGCCGGACCCCCAGGACCCCTCGAACATCGCCCGCAGCGCCCGCACCCTCGACGACCCGGGCGGGATCAGCGAGTTTCCGCACCTGATCGTCAACCAGGCCCGCGTGCTGGATTACTTCGGCGAGTTCATGGCGAACTCACCCACCCGCATGGCGCCCGACTACGGCCTGGAGTTCCGCAGCCTTGAGGTCACTGATGAAGGGGAGTACCCGGTCACAGTGACCCTGGTCCACACGGCAGGCCCCGACGAGGGCCAAGAGCGCAGAGTCCGGGCGAAGTACGTCGTGGGTGCGGACGGCGCGCGGAGCAAAGTGCGGGCTTCGATCGGCTGCACCATGGCCGGCGACCAGGCCAACCACGCGTGGGGCGTCATGGACGTGCTCGCAAACACAGACTTCCCCGACATCCGCCTCAAGTGCGCCATCCAGTCCCATGACGGCGGCAGCATCCTTCTGATCCCGCGCGAGGGCGGGCATCTCTTCCGCATGTACGTCGACCTCGGCGAGGTGGCCGCAGACGACAACGGGGCCGTCCGCAAGACCACCATCGAGCAGATCATCGCCAAGGCCAACGCGATCATCCACCCCTACACGCTGGACGTGCGCAACGTGGCGTGGCACAGCGTGTACGAGGTGGGCCACCGCCTCACCGACCGGTTTGACGACGTCCTCCCGGAGCAACTCGGCACGCGCACGCCACGCGTGTTTATCACCGGCGACGCCTGCCACACGCACAGCGCCAAGGCCGGCCAAGGTATGAACGTATCCATGCAGGACGGCTTCAACATCGGCTGGAAGCTCGGGCACGTGCTCGAGGGCCGCAGCCCGGAAAGCCTGCTCACCACCTACTCGGCCGAGCGGCAGGTCGTTGCCAAGAACCTCATCGACTTCGACAAGGTGTGGTCGACACTCATGGCGAAGAAGCCCGAGGAGTTCGAGAACCCCTCCGAACTCGAGGACTTCTACGTGCGCACCGCCGAGTTCCCCGCGGGCTTCATGACGGAGTACGCGCCGTCAATGATCGTCGGCGAGGCGACACATCAGAACCTGGCCACCGGCTTCCCCGTCGGCAAGCGCTTCAAATCTGCGCCGGTGCAGCGCGTGTGCGACACCAATCCGGTCCAGCTCGGCCACCAGGCGAAGGCGGACGGGCGCTGGCGCATCTACGTCTTCGCGGACGCGGCGGCACCGCAGGCGGGACCGGGCCCAGCGCAGCAGGGTGCGGCGTCGGCCGCCGCCGAGTTTGCCGACTGGATCGCGAACGCGCCGGACTCGCCGCTCGCCGCCACCCCCGAAGGGGCAGACCGCGACGCCTGGTTCGACGTGAAGGTGATCTACCAGCAGGACCACACGGGCATCGACATCGGCGCCGTGCCGGCGCCGTTCAAGCCGCAGGTGGGTCCGCTCCGGCTCACCTACCTCGAGAATGTCTACGCCACCGATCCGACGGCGGACATCTTCGAACTGCGCGGCATCGACCGCGGCGGCGTCGTGGTGGTGGTGAGGCCAGACCAGTACGTGGCCAACGTCCTGCCGCTGACGGCGACGGCGGAACTCGCCGCGTTCTTCGCGCCCCTCCTGCGGGCCGGGCAGCGCGAGGCGGTATGACCAGCGTGCGCTCTCTCTAGTCCACGAGAGCGCGCGGGCTCAGGGGCACCTTCCGATGGCGCCGTGACGTTCCCGCCCAGTTGCTGCTGGCCGCTCCTCTACGTACCCGCACAATCCCGGGGGTGCGGAGAGGTGAAGCGGGGTCCGGCACCGAGTAACTGGGATCGAGCGTCGTCGCACCGTCCGGCGCGCGGGCTCAGGCCTTCAGGTGCTGGGCGAAGTGGTCCTCGATCCGCTGCCAGGCGTCCGGGGCCGATTCCGGATCCGGACCGACCCCCATGACCCGGAAGAGCGGCCGCAGGGCCCTCGGCCCTGTCTCCACATCGTTGAGGAAGGCGTGCCCTGCGTGCGGGAATTCCTTGATGTCGTGGGCCACGCCCAGGCTGTCGAGCACGGCCTCGAGGTTCGCGGCCCCGCCACGCAGGGTGCGGTCCTTGCCGCCGAAGTTGGCCACGATCGGGCAGGCGCCGGCGAGGGCCTCCTCGGGGTGTTTGGGGAGCCGGCCGTAATTGACGGCGGCGGCGTCGAAGCCGTCATTGGCCAGGAGGAGGGCGAAGCCGCCGCCCATGCAGAAACCGATCACGCCGATCCTGCCCGTGGTCCGGCCCGATTCCCGCAGCCAGTCCCGGGCGGTGGCCAGATCCGTGAAGGCCCGGCCCTCGCCCGCCGCCAGTGCACGCATGGTGGCCACGAGACAGCGGCGGGCGCCGCCGTCGCTGTACAGGTCAACGGCCAGCGTCAGGTAACCGGCCGCCGCCATGCGGTTGGCGTGGCGGA
Source organism: Arthrobacter sp. 05T420 (assembly GCF_056396305.1). Classification (NCBI taxonomy): domain Bacteria; kingdom Bacillati; phylum Actinomycetota; class Actinomycetes; order Micrococcales; family Micrococcaceae; genus Arthrobacter; species Arthrobacter sp. 05T420. The sequence goes on from NZ_JBFTLG010000010.1 coordinate 105,928, forward strand.
CAGTGATGTCGTCCAGGCCGAAGGCCTCATGGACCATCAGGACCGCAGGAAAAGGCCCCTCGCCCTCCGGCGACGCCAGGTAGCCGCGCAGCACCGGGGAGCCGCCGGCGGCTGCACTGGCCCGGCTCAGGTCGACGTTGCTGAGTTCCCGGCCGGCGGGCTGGCCGTGGTCTGCTTTGGTCCGTGCCATGGTGTCCCCTTTGTCGACGGTGTGGGGCCATTCTCGCAAACGGGCATAAAAAAGCGACGCCGGACATCCCCCAAAGGAAGATCCGGCGCCGCAAAATTTGGAAGGACTAGTCCTTTTTGAAGGTGTCCTTGACGTTTTCGCCGACCTTCTTCGCGTCGGCTACAACCTGGTCCTTCTGGCCCTCGGCGCGCAACCGGTCGTTGTCTGTGGCGTTTCCGGCAGCTTCCTTGGCCTTGCCGCCCAGGTTCTCCGCTTCGTTCTGAATCTTGTCTCCGACACCCATGGTGTTGGCCACCTTTCGTTTCCGGTTGAAATTCACTGTTCGATCACCATAACACAAAGCATGCTTACTAATTCAAGGGGTGACGCACGGTGATCCGATAGGCTCGAGGTCATGGACCACAAGACCACTCTCACGCAGCACATTAATGCTCCCGCGGACTCGGTCTGGAAGGTGGTGTCGGACATTCCCGGATCTGCCGCGACCCTGTCCGGCGTCGAGTCCATCCAGATGCTCACCGACGGACCTTACGCCGTGGGCACGCGATGGAAGGAAACCCGCACCATGCTGGGGCGCTCGGAAACGGTGGAGATGTGGGTTTCCCAGGCCGAGGCGCCGTCGGGCGGCCGGGGCGGCACTACCACGGTGAAGGCTCTGCAGGGCGGCGCCGACTACACGTCCAGGTTTTCGCTGGCGGAGCGCGACGGCGGAACGGATCTCACGCTGACCTTCGGCGCCGAAGTCATCGAGCCGACCCGGTTCAACAGGATCATGCTCGCCGTGTTCGGTCCGCTGGGAATGCGCATCACCCGCAAGGCGCTTGCAAAAGACCTGACGGACATCGCCGCCAAAGCCGAATCCCTGTGACGGTGCGGCGCGCTGCGGCGGACAGAGCTCCCAAGGTCACAGCTCCCCGCCTTGCGCCGGTCCGGCCGGGGGAGCTGCGGGACGATCCCGCCCCGGAGTTCCGGCGGGGTGTTCGGTACGACGGCGTCCGGTACAGCCGCGCGTCCGCAGACGGCCTGGACCTCGGCGCCACGGACTTTGCCGAATGCGAATTCAATGGAGTGTCCCTCAATGAGACGCAACTGCGCGGCGCCACGTTCCGTGACTGCGTCCTGACCGAGGTTTACGCCCCGGTGCTGATGGCGGCCCGGGCCAGCCTCCGGGATGTGGAGATCGGCAACCCCCGCTGGGGATCGGCGGAGCTCTATGAAAGCGGCTGGCAGTCGGTGCGGATCGACGGCGGCAAACTCGACTATGTGAACCTGCGAGGGTCCAAGCTCACGGACGTGCAGATCAGCGACTGCATCATCAACGAACTCGATCTGGGCTCCTGCACCGCCACCAGGGTCGCCCTGAAGAACTGCACGATCGGGACCCTAGATTTCACCGGCGCCCGGCTCAAGGACTTCGACCTCCGCGGCACCGACTTCCGCACCATCAGCGGCCTGGGCAGCCTGGCCGGTCTCGTGGTGGATGACTACCAGCTCACCCTGCTCGCCCCGTTGCTCGCGGCGCATCTGGGCGTCGTCGTCGCGTAATCCGGCGGCATCCGGTTGACCCCTTTGCCCCGCCGTGTAATCTTTATAGAACGAACGGTCGGTAATTTACTCTGCTGCCGGCCCCGCTTTCTTGGTGAAGGATGTTCTCATGGTCGAGGCTTTTCTTGTTGGCGGCGCCCGCACCCCCGTGGGCCGCTACGGCGGCGCCCTCTCCGCAGTCCGCCCCGATGACCTGGCCGCACTTGTGGTTCGCGAGGCAGTGTCACGAGCCGGCGTCGATCCGGACACCATCGACGAGGTAATCCTTGGCAACGCGAACGGCGCCGGCGAAGAGAACCGCAACGTGGCCCGGATGGCCACCCTCCTGGCCGGGCTGCCCCTCCACATCTCCGGCATCACCGTGAACCGGCTCTGCGCTTCCGGGCTCAGCGCCATCATCATGGCCAGCCACATGATCAAATCCGGCGCCGCGGACATCGTGATCGCCGGCGGCGTCGAATCCATGAGCCGGGCCCCATGGGTCCAGGAAAAACCCCGGACCGCCTTCGCCAAACCGGGCGAAATCTTCGATACCTCCATCGGCTGGCGTTTCGTCAACCCGCAGTTCACCAAGGGTGAGCTCTCCCGGGACGGCAAGATGACCTACTCCATGCCCGAGACGGCGGAAGAAGTGGGGCGGATTGACGGCATCTCGCGGGAGGACGCCGACGCCTTCGCTGTCCGCTCCCACGAACGCGCCCTGGCCGCCATCGCCGCCGGCCGCTTCGCCGAGGAAATCGTCCCCGTGACCGTCAAATCCCGCAAGGGCGAGACCGTGGTGGACACCGATGAGGGCCCCCGTGCCGGCACCACCATGGACGTCCTCGCCGGGCTCCGGCCGGTTGTCAAGGGCGGCTCGATCGTCACGGCAGGCAACTCCTCCACCCTCAACGACGGCGCCTCCGCCATCATCGTGGCCTCCGAAGCAGCCATCCAGAAGCTTGGCCTCACACCGCGGGCCCGCATCATCGACGGCGCCTCTGCCGGCTGCGAGCCCGAAATCATGGGCATCGGCCCGGTCCCGGCCACCCAGAAGGTGCTCGCCCGTTCCGGGCTCAGCGTCGGTGACCTCGGCGCCGTCGAACTGAACGAGGCGTTCGCGACCCAGTCCCTGGCCAGCATGCGCCGGCTCGGTCTCGACCCGGAGATTGTGAACCGCGACGGCGGCGCGATCTCCCTGGGGCACCCGCTGGGGTCGTCCGGTTCCCGGATCGCCATCACGCTGCTGGGGCGGATGGAACGCGAAAACGCGAAGATCGGCCTCGCCACCATGTGCATCGGCGTCGGCCAGGGCACGGCCATGCTGCTGGAGGGCGTGTAGTGGCGGCCGCGGCACTGTCCCTCGAAGCGGCTGGCTTCAGCACGCTCCTGGTCGAAGAGCGTGAGGACCGTGTGGTGGTGGTGCTCAACCGCCCCGAGGTCCGCAATGCGATCGACCAGCAGATGGTCGACGAACTCCACGCGGTCTGCGCCCATCTCGAGCAGCACCCGAAAGTCCTCATTATCGCCGGCGCCGGCGGGGTCTTTGCCTCCGGTGCCGACATCGGGCAGCTGCGCGAACGGCGCCGCGACGATGCCCTGCAGGGCATCAATTCCACCATTTTCGTCCGGATCGCCAAGCTGCCGATGCCCGTCATCGCAGCTCTGGACGGCTTCTGCCTCGGTGGTGGCGCCGAATTGGCCTACGCCGCCGACTTCCGGATCGGCACCCCGTCAGTCCGGATCGGCAATCCCGAAACCGGTCTCGGCATCCTGGCCGCCGCCGGCGCCAGCTGGCGCCTGAAGGAACTCGTGGGGGAGCCCGTCGCCAAGGAAATGCTGCTGGCCGGTGCCGTGCTGCGCGCAGAACGTGCCCTCGCCGTCAATCTCATCACCGAAATCCATGAACCGTCCGGGCTGATGGACGCCGCCCACGGGCTCGCCGACAGGATCGCCAGGCAGGACCCGCTGGCCGTCCGGATCACCAAGTCCGTGTTCCAGGCCCCGGCCGAGGCGCATCCGCTCATCGACCAGCTGGCGCAGGGGATCCTCTTCGAGTCCCAGGCCAAGTTCGACCGTATGCAGGCTTTTCTGGACAAGAAATCAGAGAAGAAATCAGAGAAGAAGTCAGCCAAAGAATCCGGGAAGCAGAAATAGACATGGGCAACTCCGCACTCCCCGACAACAACCTTCCCGACTACGTCGGTGTGCTCGGCGGCGGCCGCATGGGCGCCGGCATCGCGCACGCCTTCCTGATCAAGGGAGCCAATGTCGTGGTGGTCGAGCGGGACGACGCTTCGGCCGAGGCCGCCCGGGAGCGGGTCGAGTCCGCCGCTGCCAAGAGCATTGAGCGCGGCGCCGTGGACGGCAACCTGGACGAGATGGCTTCCCGGCTCGAGGTCACGGTGGACTACGACGACTTCGCTGGCCGGCAGCTGGTGGTCGAAGCCGTTCCGGAGGACTGGGATCTGAAGGTCACCGCACTGCGCGGCATCGAGGAACGGCTCGCCGACGGCGCCTACCTCGCCTCAAACACGTCGTCGCTGTCCGTCAACGGGTTGGCCCGTGAGCTGAAGCGGCCGCAGAACTTCCTGGGCCTGCACTTCTTCAACCCGGTGCCGGCGTCGACGCTGATCGAGGTGGTCCTCGGCGAGCAGACTTCCGACGCCCTCGCCCAGGCCGCCCGCGGCTGGGTCGAGGCCCTCGGCAAAACCGCCGTCGTGGTCAACGACGCGCCCGGCTTCGCCTCTTCCCGGCTTGGCGTCGCGATCGCCCTCGAGGCGATGCGGATGGTGGAAGAGGGCGTGGCCAGCGCTGAAGACATAGACAACGCCATGGTCCTGGGCTACAAGCACCCCACGGGCCCGCTGCGGACCACCGACATCGTGGGCCTCGATGTGCGCCTCGGCATCGCGGAGTACCTGCAGTCCACGCTGGGGGATCGTTTCGCTCCGCCGCAAATCCTGCGGGACAAGGTTGCCCGCGGGGAACTGGGCCGCAAGTCCGGCAAAGGCTTCTTCGACTGGACCAAGTGACCGGCGCCTGTCCGTGCCCCTAGGATGGTGCGGTGACTTCCCTGGACCGTCCCGCGATCGCCCCCATCACCCTGACCGGCAAATACGTCGTCCTTGAGCCGCTGAGCCCGGCCCACCACGACGGCCTCGTCGAGGCGGCCCGCGACGGCGAGCTGTGGCAGCTCTGGTACACCAGTGTGCCCGCGCCGGAACACATGGCCGCCGAGATTGAGCGGCGCCTGGCCCTGCAGGACAGCGGCGACATGCTGCCCTTCACTACCCGGCTGCTGGATCCCGCTACGGGCGGAGCCGGACGGGTGATAGGCATGACCACCTACATGAACATCGACGCCGCCACGCCCCGGGTGGAGATCGGCTCCACCTGGAACGCGGCGTCGGCACATGGCAGCGGGACCAACCCAGACTCCAAGTTGCTGCTGCTGCGGCATGCCTTCGAAACGCTCGGCTGCCCCGCCGTCGAGTTCCGGACGCACTGGCTCAACCACCAGTCCCGCGAGGCAATCGCGCGGCTGGGCGCAAAGCAAGACGGCGTGCTCCGCAGCCACACCCGCAGCGCTGACGGGGCGCTGCGGGACACTGTTGTGTTTTCCATCCTGGAACACGAGTGGCCGATGGTCCGGAACGCCCTGGAGTCCAGGCTGGCCAAGCGGCGCTAGGGTGCCGAGTAGGCCTTGGCCCGGTTAAGCGATGCGAAGTACGCCTGGTACCCCTTGGCATTCGGGTGGAAGTTGTCGGGACTGGTCGGGGCCGAACGGTCGAGGTTGATCCACGGGGCTGCCGAGTTTATGCCGTGACCGGCGAAGGCTGCCCTGACGTCGACGTACTCTGCTCCGGTAGCGCAGGCGGCTGCGGCGATGGACCCGTTCAGGCCGTCAGCCAGTTGGGCCGCCTTGTTGATGAACAGCGACATCGGATCCGTCTGACCGGGGGCGACCGGATCGTAGAGGTAGGGGTAGCCCGTCACCACAACCTTGGCGTTTGGCGCGGCAGCCTTCACGCTCTGAATCATCGCGGTCACATCACCGGCCAGTTTCTTGCTCGCGATCTCGCCCGCCGCGTAGGCCGTGGCAGCCTCGCACTGCGGGACGGCGGCGGGGTTGACCATCGCTGCGGCACAGGACGTAAAGATGGCCCCAACCCGGAGGTTGTTGCCGCCGGCAGTGATAGTGACGAGCTCCGTACTCTTGTTCAGTTTCCTTAACTGGGTGTTCACGACGTCCTGGGTCGTCTTGCCGCTGCACGCCGCGTTAGTGACCAGCTTGATGGCTTTCGATTCGGCCGCGAGCTCGGAATAGGTGTTCTCGCTGCGGTAACAATCATCTAAGTACGGCCCCGCCCCCTGCCCAGCGGCGTAGGAGTCTCCCAGTGCGATGTACTTGGTCTTGTCCACGGCCTGCGCCGGCACCGCCGCCAGACCGACTGCCAGCGCCAGAGTGGCGAGACCGGCCGCCAGAGCCGTCCGCCGGCGTCGAAGATTCAGAGATCCCATGGTGTTCCCCTCAGTAGCATGCTGGATTCAGCGCCAGTGCCGTGAAACGTGCCGCGAAGGGGTGTCAGTCCCGGCCGCGGGCGAACTGATAAGAGCCCGGAGGCTGCCGGGTTCACCGCCACCCTATGCCGAAGCCCGGACCCACACCATACCGATAGTCCCGTTGTGCAGAACTTTCCTGAATTCCACCGTGGATCAGCGCCGGTGCGTGTGCTTAGCTTTCAGGATGACAATTCCCGCCGGGTCATCCGAGCACGCCAGGGCGACGGCGGTGCCCGGTGCGGTGGAGTGGGACGGGGCCGTCAACGCGTGGCATGTGGCCGGCGACGTGTACCGGATGGGGCGCCGGGAATGGCTGACCGAGGCCGGCTGGCGGCAGGCACACCGCCATGGCATCCGGACCGTGATCGACCTCCGCAACGAAACCGAAATCCGGCGCCGGGAGGCCGATCCGCCGGTGGCGGCGGCGGCCCTGGCCGGCTTCGACGTCGTGCTGGCCGCCACCGAAGACCCGGACAACGCCGAATTCCGCGCGCTCTGCGTGCCCTACCTGAACGACCCTGCCTGCTATGCCGACAATGCCAGGTTGTTCCCGCACCTGCTGACCCGTGTCTTCATGGCGGTGGCCGCGGCGGTGGCCGCGGCGGAGGGCGGGGTGGTTATCCACTGCTCCGCCGGGCGGGACCGGAGCGGCATGATCGCGGCCATGCTCCAGGACCTCGCCGGGCACAGCGACGAGGCCATTGTGCGCGGCTACCAGCGCTCCATGAGGGGCATCAACGAGCACCACCGGCGCACAGTCGTCCCGCATCCGCACGAACGGTTTCTGCCCGACGACGTCCTGCTGCCCCTGCTGGAATCCCGGGGCAAAAGCCTGCTGGAATTTGTCCGGTCCCTGAACACCGCGGACTACCTGTGCCGCCACGGTGTGACCCCCGGCGAGCTCGCGGCCATCTTGGCAAAGCTCGGCAGGTAGGGTAGCCCGGTGAAGACTCCGAAGTTCCAGCCGATGGTGCGCGCCGCCGCGGCCCTCGCGATTGCGCTTGCCGGCATCTTGCCTGCTGGTGCGTTGTCCGCGGTGCCGGCGCTGGCTGAAACCGGCACCGGCACCGTCTCACCGGCTCCTGCGGCATCGACACCAACGACGACGCCGGTCCCGACGGCGGTCCCGGCGACGGCGGCGCCGTCGGACTCTGCTCCCTCAGAGACGGGGTCTTCGACTCCGGACCCTTCATCCACGTCCGCTACGACGCCCATTAACGACGCCGGCCTCGCCGAGGCCGTGCAGCGGGACCTCGGCATGACCCTTACGGAATTTAACGCCGCCGGTGCACTGGCCCGGCGCGCCGCCGACGCCACGCCCTCCCTTCGGGCCCTTCCCGGCTATGTGGGGATCAGCCTCGCCGGCGGCAAGATCGCGGTTGAAGGCAGCGGCCCCGAGCTCCTGGCCCGCGTGGCCGAACTGGACGGGACCGGACCGGCCACCTTTGTGCTTGTGGCACCCAAAGCTGCCGCCGTTGCACCCTCGGCCGCGGAGCTTCTGGCCTCCAGCACCCGGCAACTGTTCGAGGCCTACGTCCGCGAGGTCGGGGCCGCCGGGCTGCAGGCTGTCACCTACACCGACGGCCACTTCGTCATCCGCACCGGCGGCACCAACACGGCGCAGTCCGTTCCGACCTCCGGCCCGGATCCGCAGCCGGCTGCAGCGTCGGGCGCGAAGCCGAAGATGTCCGCGGCGGAATTCGTGGCCCGTTACGCCAATGTGGCGCTGGAACGAGGATCGCGGATTTCGACGGAGGAGGACTTCTTTGGCGGCCAGGGGTACGTCGTTGACCGCCACTCCGTCTGTTCGGCCGGCTTCGGAGCCTTCAGCCAAGCGGGCAAACCCCTGGTCCTGACGGCCGGACACTGTGCCGCGGACGGCACCGCGAAGCAGGCCTTGATCGAGATTCCGGCAGGAGCGCCGGCGGCCGGCGGGCCCGGTTTGGGCGCGGCCGCCGGGACCCTGGGGACATTCGGGTTCAGCCAGTTCGGCGGCCCGGGCAATTCAGTAGTGGCTGCTGACGGCACCAACGTCGGCACGGACATTGCCGTCCTCCAAGGCATCAGGAGCGGCCTGAACCTCCAGCCCGCCGTCACGCGGTGGGACAACCCCGCCGATCCGGGGCCGACGTCGGTGAAGATCGTCGGCACGGTGGCCCCGTTCCAGGGCCAGCCCGTGTGCCGCTCCGGCCGGAGCCTCGGCTGGTCGTGCGGGACCGTGGACTCGGTGGGCACCTGGGTCATCGCCGGACCGAACTCCCTGCCACCAAACTATGACAACGATCTCCGGGCCCTGAACGGCTTCGACTCCAGTACGGTAAAGTCCCGCCCCGGAGATTCCGGCGGCCCGTGGATCAGCGGGAACTTCGCCGTCGGCATGCACACCGGAGCCGAAAGCGAGGGCGGCGTCCAGACACGCGCCATCGCCACCACGCTGGAGGACGCTGCTGGCCGGGTCCCCGGCGGTGTCCAGCTGCAGCTGTTCCTGACCAAGCCAACGCTCACCGCGGCCGCCAACGGAACCGTCACAGCCGGGGCGCCGATTAGCGGGCACGTGGGGGCCGGTCCGGCCTCCGTGGTGGCTGCGAAATCCAAGGTCCGCATCACCGTTGGGGGGCAAAATCTCGACGTGCCGGTGGATGCTGCCGGGAACTGGACGTTCCGGGCCCCGCTACCGAGTGGGCAGCTGGCCTTCTCAGCGGAGACCGTGAACGGCTTCAGCCATTCTGGACCGGCGTCCTTTACGGCCACCGTCGCAGCTGCCCCGCTTCCGGCGCCCGGAATGACGACGCCGACGGGTACCGCTCTGCCTGCGCTGAACAGCATCGCCGGCACGGGCATGCCCGGTGCGACCGTTGTGCTGTCGGGCGACGTCGACGGCTCGGGGACGGTCGGTCTGGACGGCCGCTGGAGCATCAACGTGGCCGATCAGCTGGTCGTCGGGAAGGTCTCGGTCACGGCGGTGCTCACAGCTCCCGGAGAGGCGGACGGCCCCTCCGCGACCAGCACATATACCGTCACGCCGCCGGCGCCGGCGGTGTCGAGCATCCGGGACGGCAGACACCTCCGCCCGGGCGCTTTGCCCACGGACATCTCCGGCACCGCCGTTGACGGTGCGGATGTGCGCGTTGCCCTGGACGGGGTGATCGTTGGATCGGTGCAGGCTGAAGCCGGTGGGGCAGGAGCCGGGGCGGCGCTTCAGCCCCGGACGGCGCGGAACCCGGCCGGCGACGCCCGGTGGAGCGTCCCGTTCCCTGCGGGACTGGCGGCCGGAGCGCACACGCTGACGGTCACGCAGGCGGTTGATAGGGTCACCTCGCGCCCGGCCAAAGTAGCCTTCATTATCGACCCCCCTGCCGTTTCGGGTGGGTCCCCGGCCCAGCCGCCTGCTGCCGAGCCGCCAGGAGTGGCCGCGCAGCCGCCTGCTGCCCAACCGCCAGGAGTGCCCGCGCAGCCGGCCAAACCCGCCGGAGTTCCCGTCCCGCCGTCGGACACCTCCGTAATTGTGGGCGGCACAGCACCGGACGGCACAGCACCGGACGGCACGACGGCAGGCAATGCTGGCCTGCTGGCCAGCACGGGTGCCGGCGGGCTCCTGACTGCCGCCGGCCTGGGCGCCGGAGCCCTGCTGCTCGGCGCCGCTTTCGTGGCGTTCGGCCGGCTCCGGCCGGTGCGGTAGCCGGACCTCCAGGCCCGCATCCACGCCGGGGCCCCAGTTCGCCGGAAAGGTGCGGTGTCGCCGGAACGTTCCGGCGACCCGGGCAGGTTTTCGGCGAACCCGCGGGGGCGGGGCAGAAAAGCGCGCCGCGGCTACTGGAAGTCAGCCAGCCAGAGATCCGGGCCGAAAACCTCGTATTGAATGTCCTTGGCCGCTACGCCACCGGCAATCAAGGCGCTCCGAACCGACTTCAGGAACGGCAGGGGACCGCAGAGGTAGTACTCCGCGTCGTCGGGGAGTTCCACGTCGCTGACATCCATGAAGCCGGTGAATGCGGACCCGGACGTGCCGCCGGCCTCGGTGGGAGTCAGGAACCACGTCTTCAAGGTCCCGTCCGCCAGCTTCGCGAGATCCTCCGTGACCTGCGCGCGGAGCGGGAAGGATGCTTCGCTGTCGTCGGCATGCAGGAGCATCACTTGGCGTTGGGAACTGGACTGAACGAGGTGGGAGAGCATCCCGGCCATGGGGGTGATGCCGATTCCTGCGCTGGCCATGACGAGGGGCCGGTCCGTGTACTCCAGCACCACGTCGCCGAACGGTGCTGAGAGCACCACCTCGTCGCCCACCTGGACATCGTGGTGGAGCAGTGTGGACATCTCGCCGTCGGGCGTCGGAAGTCCATGGACCCTCTTGACGGCAAACTGCCGGTGCTGCCCGTCGTCGGCCTTGGTCAGGCTGTATTGCCGCGGCTGTTGCACGCCGTCGGGCATGGTCATCTTGATGGTCACGTACTGCCCGGGCAGGGACGGCTTGACGTCGCGCTCGTCGGTCCGTTCGACGACGAACGAGACGACGTCGGCGCTCTCCTGGATCCGCTGTACCACCCGCCACGTCCGCCAGATGGTTTCGGGGGAGAGGTGCACGGCGTTGTACAGCCCGCGCTCCTTGTTGATGAGCAGGTTCGCCATCAACCAATAGACCTCGTCCCACGCGGCGGCGACCTCGGGAGTGACGGCATCCCCGAGTACATCCACGATCGCCCAGATGAGGTGGTCGTGGACAATCTGGTACTGGTCCGGGCTCAGTCCCAGCGAGACGTGTTTGTGGGCCACCCGGGAGAGCAGATGATCCGGCACCTGGTCCGGTTTCTCCACGAGCATGGTGGCGAATGCCGCGATGGATCCGGCGAGTGCCTGCTGCTGGCGGCCGTCCGCCTGGTTTCCCCGGTTGAAGAGGCCATCCAGGAGATCCGGCCGCGCCTCGAACATGTGTTTGTAGAAGCGTTTGGCGATTTCCTCGATGTGCTCGCCGACTACGGGAAGCGTTGCCTTGATGACAGGAAGCGAGGTGTCAGAGAGCATGGCGGATCCTTCGGGTGCGACCGGTGATACCCGGCGGTGCCGGGCGACTCAGCCCTTCCACGCTAACAGCCGGGGCAGCGGGCCCTCCGGGTCCATCGGCCCTACGCCGACGGGGAGACCGGGTGTACGCGACGTCCACGTCCTAGGTCCACCTCCAGGCCCGCATCCACGCCCGGTCTCGCCGGAAAGCTGCGGTCTCGCCGGAAAGCTGCGGGGTCGCCGGAACGTTCCGGCGACCCCGCACGGTTCCGGCGACGCCGAGGGGTTGGGGGCGAAGGCGCGTGCCGCGAGCCGCGATTTCCGGACTCAGGCCTTGCGGTCCAGCAGCAGGTTGGTGATCCGCAGGGTGCAGAGCCGCTGGCCGGCCTCGTTGGTGATCAGCACTTCGTGCGTGGCCAGGGTGCCGCCCAGATGGATGGGGGTTGCCGTGATCGTGATCAGCCCCTCGCGGGCCGATTTGTGGTGCGTGGCCGAGACGTCGACGCCCACCGCCGTCTTGCCCAGGGTGCTGGCGTGGATGACGGCGGCCCAGGACCCCACGGCCTCGCCCACGGCAAGCGACGCGCCGCCGTGCAGGAGCCCGAACGACTGCCGGTTGCCCTCCACCGGCATGGTCGCCACCACGCGGTCCACGGACTCCTCGACGATCTTCACGCCCATCTTCTCGTCGAGTTCCCCGAGTGTAATCTTCCACAACTCGGTGCTGCCGGTCTCGGGCGTCATATCGTCTCCTTTGTTGCCGGCCAGCCGTGGGCCCGGACGGTCGGTGCCGCCGCGGCTAGTGTGCGGCAGGCCTCATTCATGTACTCTAGATCATATTACCGAACGGACGGTCAGTAATGTTCCGGCCGTGTTGATCTTGCTCCCCCGTTGGAAGGACCCGTCAACGATGACCACCACAGCCGCACCCACAGTAGACACTGTCGAGATCGTTCCCAGTTTCATCCGGGGTTCCTGGTGGACTCCCGACGCCGCCTCCGCCGCCGGCGCAGCGCCGGTCCTGGACGCCAGCACCGGCGAACTCCTGGCTAAGGTGAGCACCGAGGGGCTGGATCTCGCCGCCGTCGTGGACTACGGCCGCACCACCGGCCAGGCGGAACTTGGCACGCTGACCTTCCACCAGCGCGCGCTCAAGCTCAAGGAACTGGCGCAGTACCTCAACGGCCGCCGCGAGGAGTTCTACGCGCTCTCGGCGCAGACCGGCGCCACCAAGATCGACTCGATGATCGACATCGACGGCGGGATCGGCGTCCTGTTCACTTTCGGGTCCAAGGGCCGGCGCGAACTGCCCAACTCCCAGGTAGTGGTGGATGGCCCCATGGAGGTGCTGTCCCGCGACGGATCGTTCGCCGGCGAGCACATCTATACCCGCATCCCCGGCGTCGCCGTGCAGATCAACGCCTTCAACTTCCCTGTGTGGGGCATGCTGGAGAAGCTGGCCCCGGCCTTCCTCGCCGGCGTGCCCACCATCGTCAAACCGGCCACCCCCACCGGGTACGTGGCCGCGGCCGTGGTCAAGGCGATCGACGAATCCGGCATCCTGCCCGCGGGCTCGCTGCAGCTGATTTCCGGCTCCGTCCGCACCCTGCTGGACCACCTGGACTACCGCGACCTTGTGGCCTTCACGGGTTCGGCCTCGACAGCTAACACTCTTAAGTCCCACACCAACGTGGTTAAGGGCGGCGTCCGCTTCACGTCCGAGACCGACTCGCTCAACGCCGCGATCCTGGGCCCGGATGCTGTCAAGGGCACGCCGGAATTCGACGCCTTCATCAAGTCCCTCGTCACCGAGATGACCGCCAAGGCCGGCCAGAAATGCACCTCGATCCGCCGCGCGATCGTGCCGCAGGAACTCGTCGCCGACGTCACCGTCGCCGTGGGGGACCGCATCCGCGAACGCGTCGTGCTCGGTGACCCCCGCGCCGAAGGCGTCACCATGGGCGCCCTCGCCTCCCTCGAGCAGCTCGCCGACGTGCGCGCCGCCGTCCAGTCCATGCTCGACGCCGGCGGGGAGCTTGCCTACGGCACGCTCGATGCGCCGAAGGTCACCAGCGCGGACGGCAGCGTCGGCGTCGTCGACGGCGGTGCCTTCATGTCCCCGGTCCTGCTGAGCTGGGCCAACCCGGAGACCGAGGAGGTCCACTCGCTCGAGGCCTTCGGCCCGGTGTCCTCGGTGATCGGCTACACGGACCTGGCCGACGCCGTCCGCCTCGCTGCCCGCGGCGGCGGCTCACTCGTCGCCTCGGTCTGCACGAACGATCCCGAGGTTGCCCGCGAACTCGTCACCGGTATCGCGGCCCACCACGGCCGCGTGCTCATGCTCAACCGCGAGGACGCCCGCAGCTCCACCGGGCACGGCTCCCCGGTCCCGCACCTGGTCCACGGCGGCCCCGGCCGCGCCGGCGGCGGCGAAGAGCTCGGCGGCATCCGCTCGGTGATGCACCACATGCAGCGCACGGCCCTCCAGGGTTCGCCCAACATGCTTACCGCCGTCACCGGCGTCTGGCACACCGGCGCGGACCGCAACTTCACGCTCGAGACCGAGGGCCAGCACCCGTTCCGGAAATCCCTGGCCACGCTGCACATCGGCGACGCCATCCGCTCGGAGCTGCGTGAGGTCTCTCTGGAGGAAATCACCAAGTTCGCGAACTCCACCGGGGACACCTTCTACGCCCACACCAACCAGGAAGCCGCGGCGGCCAACCCCTTCTTCCCGGGCATCGTGGCGCACGGCTACCTCCTGCTCAGCTGGGCCGCCGGCCTGTTCGTGGAGCCCGCCCCGGGCCCCGTCCTGGCCAACTACGGCCTGGAGAACCTGCGCTTCATCACCCCGGTGGCCGCGGGCGACTCCATCCGTGTGACCCTGACGGCCAAGAAGATCACCCCGCGCGAGACCGACGAGTACGGCGAGGTGGCCTGGGACGCCGTCCTGACCAACCAGAACGACGAAATCGTGGCGACCTACGACGTCCTGACCCTCGTCGAGAAGTAGCCCCTCCCGACGCTCCACCTCACTGAGGCTCCAACGGTCGTTGCAACCCCCAGAATTTATGGGAGTTGCAACGATCGTGTCGGGTTAACAGAGGAGCGGGGTGGACTTTTGCCCGGAAAATGTGGGTTGTCCCGCAATCTAAGTCGTGACACTATCTGCGAGATGCAGAGCTCGGCGGCAGCCTGGCAGCGCATGAACGAAACCCTCACCGAGATCCGAGCCACCCGACAGGAACAACCATGAGCTACGCACGGGACCTGACGTTCAACCTGCGCATCCGCGGGTTCTCGGAAGAGGAGATCGCGGAGACCCTGGACGAAGTCCGCGCTCACGAGAGCGACGCCGGGACTCCGGCTGGCGACGACTTCGTTAATGCGCAGGATTACGCGAAGCAGTTTCCCAAGAAGAAGATGCGATCACTGGGTGCAACCATGATCAAGATCGGACTGGCGCTGGCAATCATCTACGGAGCCGTCGCGCTGCTGCTTCTGCCGTTCCTGAGGGTCGATATCCGTGACGTCGTTGGCCCCATAAGACTTTGGCCGGGGCTGATGCTGCTTCTGGGCGGTCTCCTCGCCGGATTCCTGACTGACTACTATCGCCCGGTGCCGCGCTCCGACGCCGCCCGCTGAGGAACGGGTGCATCCGGTGGAGCGTCGCCTGTTCAGGGGGCAATTTGCAGGCTCTTTCCACCACGCTCCGGCGTAAAATCGTGCTCGTAGGAGGTGGCGAAATGTCCCTAGTACTCAACAAAGCCACAACAGTCCTGCCAGTCGATGATGCAGAACGCGCCCGGCGTTTCTACGCCGAGATGCTCGGTCTCCCGCACCGGGGAGTGGCAGACGACGGAAGTGAATTATTTGGCAGCGGCGACGGCCCGATGCTGCAGTTGATGCCAGTCAAGGATGGAAAGCATTCAGAGCACACCACCCTGAGTTTCGAAGTCAGCGAGATCGAACGCACAGTCCAGGAAATGGAAGCCAAGGGCGTCATGTTCCAGGACTACGATCTCCCGGATCTCAAGACTGAAAACCACATTTGTACAACTGATTCAGAGAAGTGTGCCTGGTTCATGGACTCCGAGCACAATATTCTCTGCGTGCACGAGAACATCACCACGGCAGCTGATTACCAGCTCTGAGGTCCGGTCCAGCCCTGGAAAGTCGGGGGGACAAGATCAGGGTGGAGAGAAGCGCGGCGCTCCGGCTCAGCGGGGCGCCCCTTCTGTTGGCGTCCCTTTTGTCGTGGGGGCCGGCCCTCATCCGGGAGGTGCCGCCGGTCCGTCGGGGCGGGACCACGGCGACACGGGGCGGACCTGGAGTACGCCATTGACCCTCAGGTCCACTCTTTCGTTGTAGAAGCTGATGAGGCCATGGATCTGGGCGGCGTCGCGGTAGCGCCGGTCATAGCTCCACGCGATATTCCTGCCCTGCGCGGACTCCGGGTAGCTCCAGTAGCTCGCTTGGCCCTTGTACGGGCAGACGGTCCGCTTGGGGCTCTCCTCCATCAGTTCCAGCCGCACATCCGACGGCGGGATGTAGTACCGCACCGGGAGCAGCGTCTCGTAGAGCAACTGCGCGGCGTTCGTCTTGGCGAGCGTCACGCCGTCGAGCGCCACATCCACCTCCGCGGACGACGAACGGATGTCAACGCGGTGGAACGGGTCACGTGGATGGCCGATAATCTCCTCATCGTCCTCGAGCCAGTCGAAGGCGGTGAAATCCAGCACCACGTAGCCGGCCAGGTCCGGGTCCTCGGGGCGGAAGGCTGCCCGGGGAGCCGTTGCCGCCGCCGTCACGACGTCGAGTTCCTCGCCGGGGCAGGTGTGCCTGCCAAACTTTGTTCCGGGGTCGAGTGAGGTCGGAGCCTCCCCCTTCCGAAGCGCGAAGGCGTGTTCCTCGACGGCAGGTGCCGGCAGGGCCGGTGGTGCCAGCTCCGCCAGCAGTTCCTGCTCCGGCACGGCAAAAATGGGGGTGACCCGCCGGGGTTCCCAAATCAGCCAGGCCTGCAGCGTGTCCACCACGACGTCGCCGCCGAGGCTCGCGCGGACCCTTTTGGCGGTGGGTTCGTAGCGCAGTTGGGGGAAAGCGCCCATGAGCACCTTCGATAATCTGGTGGCCATGCTCACAGCGTGGACCCGGCGCCCGGCTCCGTCAATAAGATTCGGGGCCGCCAATGAGAGATTGCCGTCAATGACGGTTCCGCAGGAGAAACGGAAGGTCCCGGCCTAGCGGGGGACGTGGAGGCCGTGGAACGCCATGGTGATGACGTCGTCGGCCAGCTTCTCCGGAGACAGCGAGCCTCCCGGCTTGTACCACTCGACAATCGAGTTGATGGTGCCGAACAACAGGCGGGTCACGGTGCGGGGGTCGATGTCCTGGCGGAGCGAGCCTTCATCCCGGGCCTCGGAAATCAGGGCGGCGACCTTGTGGTCGAAGGTGCGGCGCCGTTCCAGCGCGTCCCGCTCGATTTCCGTGTTCCCGCGCAGGCGCAGCAGCAGCGTCACGAAGGGCAGCCGCTCCACCAGCACCGAGATGGTCTGGCGGACCACGAACTCCAGGCGGGCATCGGCTGAGCCGGTGGTGGCCCCGGGCTGGTCCAGGATCGCCTCGAGACCGCCCAGGGCATGGTCCAGGGCGAGCTTGAGCAGGTCGCCCTTGGACGGCACGTGGTGGTAGATCGCGGACTTGGAGATGCCCAGGTTCTCGGCAAGGATGCCCATCGAGGTGGCGTCGTAGCCGTGGCGGTTAAAGACGTCGACGGCGATCACCAGCACCGACTGCTGGTCATAGCCGGGGCGGCCGCGCTTGGTGGTGGTTGCTGTGCTGGGCATAGTGGCTAGTTTCTCACGATCGGGTGCTACTCAGCCCTTGGGGCGCATGTCGTAGATCCGCCGCAGCTTGCCGTTGGACCGCTCCAGCGAACCGGGGTCGACGACGTCGACCGTGCAGGAGGAGCCGACATGGATCTTGATCTGCTGCTGCAGGGCCCTGGCGGCGGCCGAAGCACCCTCGATCGTGACGGCGTCGCGGCGCTCGATCTTGACGGTCAGCTGGTCCATGCGGGTGCCCTCGGGCCGGGTCAGTTCCAGCTGGAAGTGCGGGCTGAGCTCGGGGATGCGCAGGGCGATCTCCTCGATCTGCGACGGGAACAGGTTCACCCCGCGCAGGATGATCATGTCATCGCTGCGGCCGGTGATGCGGCCCATGCGGCGGTGCGCCGGGCGGGCGGTCCCCGGCAGCAGCCGCGTGAGGTCCTTGGTGCGGTACCGGATGATCGGCAGCGCTTCCTTGGTGAGCGAGGTGAAGACGAGCTCGCCCGGTTCGCCGTCGCCCAGCACCACGGTGGGGTCAAAGGCGTCGATGATCTCGGGCCGGAAGTGGTCCTCCCAGATGTGGCTGCCGTCCTGCGTTTCCACGGCCTCGCCGGCGACGCCCGGGCCCATGACCTCGGAGAGGCCGTAGATGTCGCAGGCCTTGAGGTTCATGGTGGTCTCGAGCTCGTGCCGCATTTCCTCGGTCCACGGCTCGGCGCCCAGGACCGCGTACTTCAGTGACGTGGAGGCCGGGTCGATGCCCTGCTTGATCATCGCGTCGGCAATGGTCAGCAGGTACGTGGGGGTGGCCAGGATGGCGTCGGGCTTGAAGTCCTGGATGAGCGTGATCTGGCGTTCGGTCTGGCCGCCGGAGATCGGGATGACGGTGCAGCCGAGGGCCTCGGCGCCGGCGTGGGCGCCCATGCCGCCGGTGAACAGGCCGTAGCCGTAGGCATTGTGCACCTTCATGCCCGGCCGGACGCCGGAGGCGCGCAGCGAGCGGGCCACGAGTTTGGCCCAGTCGGCGAGGTCCTTCTTGGTGTAGCCCACCACGGTGGCGCGGCCCGTGGTGCCGGAGCTGGCGTGGATCCGGGCGACCTCGTTCTGCGGCACGGCGAACATGCCGAAGGGGTACTCGAGCCGGAGGTCTTCCTTTGTGGTGAAGGGGAACTTGGCGAGGTCGGAGAGCTCACGCAGGTCCGCCGGGTGGACGCCGGCCTCGTCGAACTTGCGCTTGTACAGGGGGACACGGTCATAGGCGTAGGCCACCGTGTGCTGCAGGCGGCTGAGCTGGAGCGCCTCGAGTTCGTCGCGGGAAATGGTTTCCTCGCGGTCCAGGACAGCGTCAGTGGTGGCGGCGGCAGTTTCTTGGCTCATCTGTGGTTCCCTGTTTCTATTTCTTGGAGATGGTGCGGCTGCGGCCGCGGAACTCGGCGATGAGTTCGCCCGCGGCGGCGCCGGTGGCGAGGTCAGCGGGGAGTTCGCCCGGGACCGTGGCGGAGGGAACCGGGCCGGCGGGTGCCGACGGCGGCGTCCCAGGCGCGCCCGCGCCGGGATCGGCGGCATAGATCTGGATGTCGTACAGCCCGCTGCGCCCGGTGCTGGCGCGGCGGTTGGCGACGGCGGTCAGGACCTGCCCGCGGAACGCCGGTTTGAGGAAGTTGATGTCGACGCCGGAGGCCACGGTGATGCTGCCCTCCTCGGCCGGGCCCGGGCTGGCCGGGTTGCAGGCCAGTGCGAAGGCTGTGTCGCCGAAGGCGAAGATCATTCCGCCGTGGGCCATGCCGAATCCGTTGAGCATCTCCTGCCGGAGCGTCATCCGGATCGTGGCATGGCCGTCGTCCAGTGCGAGAACTTCGATGCCCATCCATTCGGAGGCATAGTCATCTTTCAGGATGGCGTGGGTGCCACCGGAAATCGTCAGTTCAGCCATGCCTCGTTGCCTCCAGCTTTATTTACCGAATGTTCATTAGGTAATCCCATCCGGGTGCCCGCTGTCAAGAGGTGTAAGTATGCTGGGACACATGGCCAAAGGAATCTACGTCAGCGCGACCACCCCGGGCTCCGGCAAGTCCCTCATAGCGCTGGGGTTGGCGGACACGCTGCACCGGCACGCGGACCGCATCGGCTTCTTCAAGCCTGTGGTCCACGGCAACGACGCCGCTGCGGACCCGATGGTGGCGCTGATGAAGGCCCGGTTCGATCTTGACGACCAGCGCTGCCGCGGCGGCCTGACGTTTGCCGAGGTCCGCGGGCTGCTGGCCGAGGGAAACCGGGCCGAGATCGACGCCCGCTGCGTGGAGATCTTCGCCGAAATGTCCCGCCACTGCGACGTGGTCATTGTGGAGGGCACGGACCTCACCGGCCAGGATGCCGCCGTCGAATTCGATCTCAACGCACGCCTCGCGAACAACCTGGCCGCCTCCGTGGTGGCCGTGGTGGGCGCGAAGGGACGGACAGTCGCGGAAGCCGCAGACGCCGTCGAGGTTGCCCGCAAGGAACTGGCGGCGGAACGCTGCAGCCTCCTGGCCATCATGGTGAACCGTGCAGACCCGGAGGACATGGACGGGATCGCCGCCGCCGTGAAGCCCGGTGCGTCCGGCCGCCCCGTGTACGTCTTCCCTGAGCTGGAAGACATCGCCCGGCCCACCACCGGCGAGGTGGCCTCGGCCCTCGGGATCGGCCAGGTGGCCGGCCGGCCGGACATGGAACGCGACGTCCATTCCATCAAGGTGGCGGCGATGAATGTTGCCAACTTCCTGCACGTGCTCGACGACGGCGCCCTGGTGATCGTCCCCGGGGACCGTGCGGACGTGATGGTGGGGTGCCTCGCGTCCTCGTTCTCTCCGGAGTTCCCGGTGCCGTCGGCGCTCATCCTCACGGGCGGCCTGGCCCCGGACCCCAACATCTACTCGCTGCTGGCGCAGGCGCCATTCCCCGTGTTCGCGGCCCTGGACGACACATACACCACCGCCAAGCGGGTCTCCGAGGTGCGCAGCGAGATCTGGTCCGGCCACCGCCGCAAAGTGGCCTCCGCCCTGGGCCTGTGGGCCAAACGGGTGGACGAAGCGGAGCTGCTGGAGCGGTTGCACCTGCCGCGGCCGGAACGGATGACGCCGCTGCGGTTCCTGCACGACCTCATTGAGCGGGCCCGGCTGCAGCGCCGCCACATCGTCCTCCCGGAGGGGAACGACGTGCGGGTCCTGCGCGCCGCCGAGATTCTGCACCGGCGGGACGTTTGCGACCTCACCATCCTGGGCAACGAGTCCGCGGTCCGGGAGCTGGCGTCCACCCGGGGCATCGAGCTCGCCGGCATCAAAATCGTGGATCCCGCGACGTCGGAGCTGCGCCAGCAGTTTGCGGAAAAATATGCGGAGCTGCGCGCGCACAAGGGCGTGGACCTCGCCCGGGCCCTGGAAGTCATGCTGGACGGCAGCTACTTCGGCACCATGATGGTGCAGCTGGGAGCGGTGGACGGCATGGTGTCCGGCGCCGCGCACACCACCGCCCACACCATCCGTCCGGCGCTGGAATTCGTGAAGACGCGTGACGGCGTAAAGATCGTCTCCTCGGTCTTCCTGATGCTGATGCCGGACCGGGTGCTGGTCTACGGCGACTGCGCGGTCAATCCTGACCCGAACGCGGAGCAACTGGCAGACATCGCGCTGGCCTCAGCCGAGACCGCGGTCCAGTTCGGCGTGGAGCCGCGGGTAGCGATGCTCTCCTATTCCACCGGCGGGTCCGGGACCGGGGAGGCAGTGGACAAAGTCCGGCAGGCCACCGAAGCCGTGAAGGGCCGCCGCCCGGATCTCGCCGTCGAAGGCCCCATCCAGTACGACGCCGCCGTGGACGCCGCGATCGCGCAGTCCAAGATGCCCGGCTCGTCCGTCGCCGGGCAGGCCACCGTGTTCATCTTCCCGGACCTCAACACCGGCAACAACACCTATAAGGCGGTCCAGCAGTCCTCGGGGGCGGTCGCCGTCGGGCCGGTCCTGCAGGGGCTCCGGAAGCCGGTCAATGACCTCTCCCGCGGGTGCACGGTGGAGGACATTGTGAACACGGTGGCCATCACCGCCGTCCAGGCGCAGTCCGTGGAGCCCGCTGCCGAGCCGGCACCCGCGGCGGCCCGTGCCTAGTCAGCTGATTTCCCGTCAGCTGTTTTCCGGCTTCGCCGGACTTTCGGGATCTTCCTGCTTGGCAGGCTCATCGGCCAGCCCGGCCGGCGTGAGATCCAGATCCTGCAGATTCTCGGGGGCCTCGCCGGCTTCTCCGACCTCGGCTGCCTTCGGGTTTCCCGTATCGTCCAGGGCGGGGTTCGCACCTACGACGCCGGTGGGATCCGGCCTTCCGGAACCGCTGGCCGGCTTGGTGCTCTCTGGCTGGGCGGGCTCGCGCTCGGTCGCGTCGTTAGTCATGGAAATCCCTTCGTGCGTTGTCTAGTTGGTCCGCCGACTCTAGGCGCCCGGACCGGCTTTCGCAACGGATTGGCGCCCTTGCCGGTCCGGCAATTTATAGTGGATCCCACGGAGCGCTCCGCCAGGCTCCGGCGTGATGCCAGTCCCGACGCACCCTCACGGTAGCGTCGAAGCCAAGGCTTAGGAGGCCCCATGCTCGTGCTCGTCATCAACTCCGGCTCGTCCTCGCTCAAGTACCAGGTGCGCGACGTTGAGGCCGGCAACGTCCTCACCGAAGGCCTGATCGAAAAGATCGGCATGGGTGCCGGCGGTGAGGGCGACGGCCAGATCGAAGGCCCCCGTGACCACGCGGAGGCCCTCGAACAGGTGGACGCGGCCATCCACGCAGCCTTGGGGGACCGCGTGCTCGATGCCGTGGGCCACCGCGTGGTGCACGGCGGGGAGCGCTTCGCCGAGCCGGTGCTGGTCAACAACGAGATCACCCGGGCCATTGAACGGCTGAACCCGCTCGCTCCGCTGCACAACCCCGCCAACGTCCTCGGCATCCGTGCGATCTCGAAGAAGTGGCCCGAGCTGCCGCAGGTGGCCGTGTTCGACACCGCCTTCCACCGCACCCTGCCCGAGCACGCCTGGCGCTATGCGGTGCCGGACGAGCTCTACACGAACCACGGGATCCGCCGCTACGGATTTCACGGCACCTCGCACGAATACGTTGCGCACCGGGCGGCCACGCTGTTGGATGTTCCGGTCGAGGAGTTCGACGCCGTCATCGCCCACCTGGGGAACGGCGCCTCGGTCACGGCGATCCGTGGCGGCCAGTCGATCGACACGTCCATGGGATTCACCCCCCTCGAAGGACTCGTCATGGGAACCCGCTCCGGCGACCTCGATCCGTCCATCCTGGTCTTCCTGGCCCGGACCGGCTGGTCACCCGAGGACCTGGATTCGATGCTGAACCGGCAGTCCGGGCTCAAGGGCCTGGCCGGAAACAACGACATGCGAGCGGTTGTGGAGGCCGCGGAGGCCGGCGATGCCAAGGCGGCCATGGCCCTGGCGGTCGCGTCGTACCGGCTGGCGAAGTACATCGGCGGGTACCACGTGGCCGTCGGCGGTGCGAGGGCCCTTGTGTTCACGGCCGGGATCGGCGAGAACTCGCACCAGTTCCGTAATCTGGTGGCGCAGCGGCTCGGTGCTCTGGGCGTCGAACTCGACGCCGGGCTGAACCGGGAGCGGTCCAAGGAACCCCGGGTCATTTCCACCCCGACGTCGGCCCTGCCGGTCCTGGTGGTCCCCACTGACGAGGAGCGGGCGATCGCCGAGGCAACGGCCGCCGTCGTCGCCCGGGCATCGGTTGCTCCGTAACCGCCCGTGTGGCGGCTCAAAACGGCGCTTATGGAGCAGCGGATGGGTAGCGTTGAAGTCATGACCGAACCCAAGCCCCTCCCTCCGCTGCCCATCCGCACCGAACGGCTCGTGCTGCGGCGCTTTGAAGCGTCCGACCTCGATGCCTTCCACGCCTACCACTCGCTCCCGGAAACCGCCCGGTTCCTGCCCCGCGAGGCCAAGAGTTACACCCAGTCGATGGAAACGGTGGGACGGTACGCCAACTTCGACTTCGAGAAGGAGGGCGACTGGGTGGCACTGGCCATTGAGTCCGCGGACTCGCCCGGGCTGCTGGGCGAGGTGGTGCTGAAATGGCTGGAGGGGTGCGGGCAGGCCGAGATCGGCTGGAGCCTGGCGCCGGAGGCGCGGGGCCGGGGTATCGCGAGCGAGGCCGCCCGGGCGCTGCTCAAGCTGGGTTTTGAGGACCTGGGCTTCCACCGCATCGACGCCAAGCTCGATGCCCTGAACACGGACTCGGCGGCGCTTTGTGAACGGCTCGGCATGCGTCTGGAGTCACGCCAGGTGGATAAGTGGCACTACAAGGGCGAATGGGCGACCGAAGTGGTGTATGCCGTCCTGGCGGATGAATGGAAGGCCCGCTAACCAAGCCCCGGCGGTTGAACCCGGCGGCCTCTGGCTCGGCAGGGATGCTGTGGAGACGAACGCCGCGACGAAGGAGAGCACCGCCTAGGGACAGGCTCTGCCTGCCTCATGCACGGGACGAACCGGGATCATAGGTCCCGTACGTGGGAAGCCCTGCCGACTCAAAGATAAGAATGGCCAGTCCGCCCGGCGTCGTCTCGTTGCGGACCAGACGAAGGCCCGCCGGGGCGCCTCCGGGCGGAAACAGCCGCCTGCCGTTGCCCACCAGCACCGGGGCGATCACCAGCCTCAGTTCATCGATCAACCCTGCGCCCAGCAGCGACTGGGCCAGCCCGGCACTCCCGTGGATCTGCAGCTCCCTGCCGGGCTGCCTCTTCAACTCGGCGACCTGTGCGGGGACGTCCCCGGACAGGATGGTCGTCGGCGCCCACCCAGCGTGCGCCAGGCTGTGCGAGGCCACATACTTCGGCAACCCATTCATCTTTTCGGAGAATGGATCGTCAGGGTCCGTGATGTTCGGCCAGTCCCTCGCAAAATTGAGGTAGGTCCGGCGACCGAAGAGTAACGCATCCGCCTCAGCGAGCCAGTGCGCCGCCCGCTGGATGAAATCCTCGTCCAGGTAGGGGACGAACCAGCCTCCCTGTGTGAAGCCGTCGCTGGTGTCCTCCTCGGGCGATCCGGGGCCCTGCGCCACGCCGTCCAATGTGAGGAACTCTGTCAGCGTCAGTTTCATCGATTTGCCTCTCCGTGTTGGTTGCCGCGTTGGTCATCGGGGTTCAACGACTCAGTGCGCCTGGAATCGCGGCAGATGAAAAGTGGCAGGTCAAAGTGGCACTAAGGGGCGAATGGGCCACGGAAATGGTGTACACCCTCCTCGCGGATGAATGGAAGGCCCGCTGGCCCGCGAAGCGCTCAACGGATTGAAGTCCAGGGCGGCGCTCCCTCCCAGTTGCTTCTGCCCGGACCGCCCCGGTCCCGTGTAATCCCGGGGTTCCACGGGACCGGAATCGGTACCGGCGGCCAGCAACTGGGAGGGAGCGCCGTCATCCGGGCAACACGCGCCCCCGGGCGGGCCGGACCCGGTCCGGGTGCCGTTCGGGTGCGCGCCTATGGAGCCGGCGGGGCGGTTCCTGCCGGCACGGGCGTGGCCGTCCCCGCCGCAGGCGCGGTGGAACCGGCCGGCGCCGGTGCCGCGGACTGCGTCGGTTGCTGCTCCGCGGGCACTGTGGCCCCAGAACCCGAACCGGAACCCGAGCCGGAACCCGAGCCGGGAACGGACGTCGCGGAACCGTCAGTGGGAGCAGCGCCGCCAGCCGGGGCAGGGGTCCCGGAGCCGCTGGAGCCCGGTGACGGAGCCTGCGTGCTGCCGGGAGAAGCTCCGGTTGTGGTGCCGGTTCTGGCGCCGGAAGTGGCGCCGGATGTTGCGCCCGGCGTCGTGGCCGTACCGGCAGACCCGGACGGGGTGGCACTCGGATCAGCCTTGATGACCGCCATGATCTGTTCCTTGTACGCGCTGAGCCGGCCCTGGATCTCTGAGAGCGGCTGGTTCCGCAGGTCCTTACCGTAGGCAGCGATTTCCTGCCACAACGCCTTGAGCCTGGCCATGCCGTCGCTGCTCAGGGGCCCGTCGAGGGTGAGCACCAGTTGGCTCGCCAGGGCGTAAGTCAAGCACCGGAGGCAGTTATAGTTGGCCGCAGCCGAGAGGTTTTCCGGGACAATCACATCGGTCTGGCCCACAATCAGGACCACCTGGAAGCCCACGGCCACTGCGGCGCAGTCCGCGCAGCTGGCAAAGGCGTAAGCCTCGTTCTTGGTGTCCACGGTCGCGCCGTCGTCCGCCCAGACCAGGGCAAAGGCGACGTCGTAGACCACGGAACGGTCAGTGGTGTTGACCGCGAGGGACTGGTTGCCGTCGTCCTCCGGAGCGGCCGGGCGGTCGAAGGGGAAGACCCAAGAAGGGGCAGCCGGCGCCGCGGCGCCGGCCGTACCTTCCGAGCCGGGCGTCGCGGCCGAGCCGTCCGGGGCGGCCTGGCGGGGCACCAGGACCATGCTCAGTTGCGGCTCGTCGCGTGTGGGCTTCCGGGCGCCCTCCGGCCACAGGGCCACGGTCTTGCCCGACTGGCCCTCTGCCATCCGGCTGGTGACGGCGGCCGGGAAGACTGCCGTGGTGGCGTCGGCCAGGGTGCCGCGCTCGTACGGCTGGACGGGTCGGTAGGTATCGGCGCCGGGCCACCAGGCCCAGGCGAGGCCCGCGGCCACGGCCGCGATGGCAACGATGGCGGTGGCGCGCTGGAGGGCCTTGCCGCGGGTCTTCTGCCACAGCCCGGTGGCCAGCTGGCGGACCAGTCGCAGCAGGATGTACAGGATGCCCAGCACCGGCAGTGCCAGGCACGCGATCGCGATCACCCGCACGGCGGCGTCGGCGAAGTCCCCGGCGGTGAGGCTGTGGGAGAGCATGGCCTGCTGCTTGAGGCCGTTGTCCCAGGCGGTGCCGAGAACGCGCGGCAGGGTCAGCACCATGGTGGCCATGCTGAAGAGCAGCAGGGGAACCGTGACCAGCACCCAGATGGTGACCACGGTCCGCGCCCAGGGCTTCAGGAGTCTGGCTTCGGGATCCGTTTTTCGCCACGGCACTAGGGCCAGCAGGGTGGGCTTGATGCGCTGGAACAGGTCCGGGACGCCGGTAGCGTCGGCCAGGATGTGATAGCCGTCGAATCGGACCAGCGGCATCAGCTGCCGGACCATCTGCAGGATCTGGGTGACCACCACCAGCAGCAGCGCGTCGAACCCGGTGGCCCACCAGATGCCCATGATGGCAACGGCCACGATTGCGTTGAAGTAGAGCCCGCCGAGGTCGGTGCGCAGCCTTCCGCCCCGACCCAGCCGGTAGGAATCGGTGACGTCGGTGTAGAAGGCTGGCCACATCAGGTACAGGCCCGTACCCATAGCGCCGGGGGTGGCGCCGCCGCGGCGGGCGGCGGCGGCGTGGCCAAACTCATGGAAACCGGCCGAGAGCACCGTGACCACCAGGATCAGGAGCACCAAGCCGGGGTTGGCGAAGGCTTCGTGGGTGGCCGAAGCCAGACCCTTGACCATCAGCACCCACCAGCACGCGGCCAGAAAGGCAGCGGTCACGGCCACCACGATCAAGGGGTTGAACAGCGTGGCGAACGGCGCGGTGATCTTCCGGGTGCGTTCCGGATCGGTCACGGAATACCGGAAGCGCATGCCCAGCAGCGGGTTCGATTTCTTCACCGCGGGCTCGGAACCGTCCGCCAGCCGGAGGAGGCCGAGCGGGAGGAGCTGGGAGGTGATCAGAGTGCGGACGTTCTCGGCACTGACGAGCCGCCCGAAACTGTTGCTGGCGTGCCCGGCGATTTCCTCCAAGCCCCGCTCGCCGTCGATCGCCTCGAGCACCAGGTACAGCAGGCGGGTGAGCTGGATGGTCTGGCCGTCGGAGCGGCGCACCAGCGACGGGGCTTCCTTGTAGCCGGACCCCTTCGCCTCGCCGATCAGCTGCACGCCGTCGGCCCGCACCGGCACCGGCTGCAGGCCGACCGCCACGGACCGACCTGCGCCCTCAGCACCTGTGCCGGCGGTACCGGCGCCGGCCGTTCCTGCGCCGGCCGTTCGGACGTCGGATCCGGCAGTGACTGCGGCAGACCCGCCAGCAGTATTGGTGGCCGAGCCGACGCCGCCGGGGGCGGGCGCGGCCGGAGGGCCGTCCTGCCCGGACGGCCCTCCGTGCACAGTGCTCATCTGGGTGCTACTGCTTCAGGTCGGACTGCTGGTCAGCCGACGCCGTGGCGTCGCCATGGATGTCCTGGTTGATGATGGCATCCTGATGGGCGACGGCGAACGCGTTGCTGTCGATTGAGCCGATGTTGGCGCCGACGGCCGCGTCGATCGGCGCGGCCACGTTGGCGTTCGCGGCCACCGCGCCGTTGATCGGTGCTGCGATGCCGGCGTTGGCGTCCAGGTTTACGTCGACGTTGAGCAGGTTGCCGCTGAGGGCACCCGCGGCGCCGGCGGCTCCGGCCGCATCAGTCGCCGCGCCGCCCAGGTCCGGGGCCGTGCCATCGGGCAGGACGCCGGTGGCCCCGGCGGGAACAGCCCCGGCAGGTACAGCGCCGGCAGGTACAGTACCGGCAGGCACGGCACCGCCGAGATCGGCGGCTGTGCCCGGATCCGAGGCGGCAGGCGCTGCAGCAGCATCCGCCGCGGTCCCGGCATCCGTGCCGCTGCCCTGATCGAGCACGCTGTCCTGGGTGGAGTCTGCGGTGGCATCGCCGGTGATGCCCTGGTTGATGAGGGTTCCCTGATCGGCCAGGGCCTGGGACTCGGACCCGAAGGAAAGCACGTTTGCCGACGCGGCCGCATCAATCGGCGCGGCAACGTTGGCGTTGGCCGCGATGCCGAGGTCGATCGGCGCCGCGGCGCTGATTCCCAGATTTAGGTCGGCGTTCAGGTCCAGGACAGAGGCGACCTCCTTGTCCGGGAGGGCGGTGCCGCCCTGTGCCATCAGCTCATCATCAGTCAACGGGGTCATCCCCTGCTCAACGCTCATACCAAACTCCATCTCCGGCACACTTGCTGCCCCCAGTGAGCAGTTTCTACATCGATGTGCCTAACACCGGTCAATAGTAAGCATGATGATCATTGATTGGGTACCGGAACCCCATCGATTGCTCCGCAACTGCCCTTACGGACGTCCAAAAGGGCGCCAACGGAGCGATCGATGGGTCATTCGGCTATTTCAGCCCGGCTCCCGGCAGCAGTTCGGTGGCGCCGAGGGAATCGGCGACGAACGCGTAGTCCCAGGCCCGTTCGCGCCACTGCACGTACCGGCCCGAGGCGCCGCCGTGGCCGCCTTCCATCTCGATCTTCAGGAGAATCGGCTCGCTTCCGGTATTCACTTCGCGCAGCCGCTGCACCCATTTGGCCGGCTCCACGTAGAGCACGCGGGTGTCGTTGAAGCTGGTGACCGCGGCGATCTTCGGGTACGCCACGGCGCGGACGTTCTCGTACGGCGTGTACGACTTCATGTACGCGTACACGTCCGGGTCCGTGATGGGGTTGCCCCATTCCTCCCACTCCAGCGCCGAGAGCGGCAGCTCGGGGTCCAGGATGGTGGTCAGCGCGTCCACGAACGGGACGGCGGCAACAATCGCCGCAAACTTTTCCGGCGCCAGGTTGGCGACGGCGCCCATCAGTAGGCCGCCGGCGGAGCCGCCCATAGCGGCGATCCGGCCCGGGTCCACCCAGCCGGATCCGGCGAGCCAGTCGGTGGCCGCGATGAAGTCCGTGAACGTGTTCTTCTTGTGCAGCTTCTTGCCGTCGTCGTACCAGTGCCGGCCCAGCTCGCCGCCACCACGGATGTGGGCAATCACGAACACGATGCCCCGGTCCAGCAGGGACAGCCTGGGGATCCCGAAGCCCGGATCCATGCTCATTTCGTACGAGCCGTAGCCGTACACCAGACCGGCCGCCGTCGAATCCTGCGGTACGGAGGTGTGGCGGAGCACCGAGAGCGGAATCTTCGTCCCGTCCCCGGCGGTGGCCCACTCCCGGGTGGCGACGTAGTCCGACGGTGAGTAGCCGCCCAGCACCGGGCTCTCCTTGCGCAGTAGGAGTTCACCGCCCGGTTGCTCCGGGGTGGGCAGCACAAAGTCGTAGACCCGGGACGGGGTGAAGTAGGAGGTGTAGCCCATCCGGATGACGGGGGCCTCGTAGTCCGAGCCCGCTACGCCGGCGGTGTACAGCTCCTCGTCGAACGCCGGTTCCACCGCGGCGCCCTGCTCCGGTGTGCCCAGGCCGGCCAGGGGCAGGACCTGGACCCGTTCGATGGTGTCCTTGCGGATGGAGACCACAGCGTGGGTGGAGGTGACCCCGGCGCCGTTGACGCGGACCTGGTCGGAATGGGCGACGACGGTGTCCCAGTGCTGCTCGGCGAGCGGCTTGGCGAGCTCTGCCGGGTCCACCAGCGAGACCATGGAATTGATGGCGTCCTTGTTGTGGGTGAGCAGGATCCGCTCCCGGCTCCGGCCCGAGGCGTCGGCCAGCAGAAACGGCTCGGCCTCGTACAGGATGCGCTCGTCGCGGGAGATCACGGTGCGCAATCCGGCGTCGAAGTCATCAAAGCGCAGCAAGCGGGTCTCGCTGAACTCGGAGCAGCCGATGCTGAGCACAAGGTGGCGCCTGTCAGCCGAGAGCTCGAAACCGAGCCACATGGCGACGTCGTCCTCCTGATAGATCACCGCGTCCTCGCTGACGGGCGTGCCGAGCACGTGGGACTTCACCTGGTACGGCCGCCAGGAATCGTCCACCACGGTGTAGAAGATCCGGCTGCCGTCGGGTGAGAAGGAGATGCCGTAGAAGACGTTCTCGATCACGTCCGGCAGCAGCACACCGGTGCGCAGGTCCTTGATGCGCAGCGTGAAGCGCTCGTCGCCGGCGTTGTCCACGGCGTAGGCGTAGAGCGTGCCGTCGACCGTGGTGGCGGCCCCGCCCACGGCGAAGAACGGCTTGCCCTCGGCCTCGAGGTTGCCATCGAGGAGGACTTCCTCGCCGGGGATGACGACGCCGGCTTCCACGGCCGGGGGAGTCCAGTCCGCGACGCGGTCCCCGGTGTCCTGGCCGCGCACGCGGCAGTGGATGCCGTACTCCTTGCCCTCGACCGAGCGGGTGTAGTACCACCAGCCGTCCTTGCGGTTCGGGACGGAGAGGTCCGTTTCCTGGGTGCGGCCCTTGATCTCCTGGAAGATGGCCTCGCGCAGCGGCTCCTGGTGCGCGGTTAACGCCTCCTGATAGGTGTTTTCCGCCTTGAGCAGGTCCACCACCTCGGCGGATTCCTTGTCCCGCAGCCACTCGTAGTTGTCCTCGAACGCGTCGCCGTGGTGGGTGCGCACCGAGGGAACTTTCCGGGCGGCGGGGGGCTGGTGGGACGGCTGGGCGGGAGTTTGGGTCATGGACCCAATGTACCGAAGAGGAGCCTCAGTTGCCGTTCTGCAGATTGTGGGCCGCCACGTAGCGGGCGAGCGTTCCCGAGCCCAGTGCGGCGGAGACCGCGGCGGTCGCGGCAGGGTCCTGGAGGACAATCGACTGGCCGTCCTGGCTGAACCCGGTGCCGGCGGTCGGCAGCGTGAAGAACGCGCCACGGCCCGGCACTGTGTTGCGGAGGCTGGAGGCGAGGTTTTCCAGCGACTTGAGGGTGAAGCTTGCGTCCAGGGTCACGTGCGGCAGCACGGTTTTGATGAGTTTGCGGATGGTGTCGCGGTCCGCCAGCCGGCCTTCGGATGCCATCTTTGCCATGACGGCTTTGAGGAAAGTTTGCTGGTTCCGGACCCTCTGGTAGTCGCCGTCGGGGAAGGCATGGCGCTCACGGACAAAGGCCAGGGCCTGGAGCCCGTTGAGTCGGTTGACGCCCGCCGGAAAATACACCTTGTCATCAGCGGTGCTGGTGAATGCCCGCTTGACGTTGACGTCGACGCCGCCGAGCGCGTCTGTCAGGGCGGCAAAACCCTGAAAGTCCAACATCACGGTGTGGTCGATGTGCTGGCCCAGCAGCGCCTCCACCGTCCGCGTCATCAGGGGCAGCCCGCCAAGTTCAAGCCCGGCGTTCACTTTCGCGGTTCCGTGACCGGGGATTTTCACCCACAGGTCGCGCATGATCGAGATGCCGTAGACGCTCTTCCGGTCCGCCGGGAGGTGGATCAGTACGAGGGCGTCCCCGCGCTGGTCGGAGGCGGAGCCGCCGGCGGCCGCAGCCCGTTCATTCACGCGGCTGTCGCTCCCGATCAGCAAGATGTTGAGGGCGACGGCGGGTGGTTCCGGCGTGGGTGTGGGGCTGGGCGGCGGCGAGGGCGTGGGGCTCGGTACCCTCGCTGTGGCGGCAGCCGGGGTAGCGGTCGGCACCGCGTCTCCGGCCGGAGCGGGCCCCCCGGCCCGCTGCCCTGTGAGGACGTACGCCGCGACGGCCACGACCACCGCGAGCAGCGCGCCCAGAATCACTATCATCGGACGACGGCGGCCCGCCGCGGGGGATGTGGAAGGGGGCGGGGACGCCGCGGAAGCCGCGTCTGCTGGCTCCGGATCGTTCCCCATGAACGGACGCTAGCACTGCCGCCCGCCGCGGGCTAAGGGTCCAAGGGCCTCTCCTGCCGCCTCACTTGACGGGGCTCAGTTCCCGTTCTCGAACTTGTTCGCGGCGACGTACTCGCCCAGGGAATCCGAGGCCATCGCCGCGGAAATGTCCTTGATGGCGTTCGGGTCTGTCAGCACGATCGACTGGCCGTCCGTGGACGTTCCGATGCCGCCGGTTGGCAGCGTGAACATGACGGTGTTCTGCGCACGGATGTCCTTGAGCTCGAGCCCCAGCCCTGCCACGGCGCCCGAGTCCAGGGTCTTGTCGACCGTGACAAACGGCGAGACGGCGCCCACCATGTTGTTGATCGTGATCGGGTTGCTCAGGGTCTGGCCCGCGATCGACTTCTTGATGATGGCCCGCAGGAACTCCTGCTGGTTGCGGACCCGCTGGTAGTCGCCGTCCGCGTACGCGTGGCGTTCGCGAACGAAGGCCAGGGCTTGCGTTCCATTGAAGGTGTGCTGGCCCGGGGCGAAGGACTGGCCCGGCAGTGCGGTCGAGGTGAACGGTACCTTGATGTTCACGCTCACCCCACCCAGCGCGTCTGTGAGTCCCTTGAAGCCCTCGAAGTCGATCATCGCTACGTGATCGATGCGCTGGTGGAAGATCGACTCGATGGTCTGCACCATCAGGGGCGTGCCGCCTAGGGCCAGCGCCGAGTTGATCTTCGCCTCGCCGTGACCGGGGATGTCCACCCAGAGGTCGCGCATGATGGACATGGTGTAGATGTTCTTGCGGTCCGCCGGGATGTGCATGAGCATCAGTGTGTCCGCGCGCTGGTTCGTGGGCGTTCCACCCGCGGCATCAGATTCGGTGGCGCCGCGGCTGTCGCTGCCCATCACCAGGATGTTCATCGCGGTATTTGTCTTCTGCGGGCGCGTGGACTCCTCCGGGAAGGCCTGGTCAATCTTGCTCGTGCCGGAGTCAAAGGTCCGTGCGAGGTTGAAGAGGTAGCCACCTGCCACCACCGCGACGAGCGCAACCACGACGGCGACGGCGATCAGCACGTTGCGGCCTCGGCGTTTCTTCACGGGCCGCCGTTCGCGGGTTTCCGCCCCGCGGACGTCATCTGGGCTGTCGAAGGGGTGTGTCATGAGTTCCTCTAAGTCGGCCGGGCCTGGTGCCCGGATTCTGGCTGTCAGTACCCAGGCGTGCCGCGCCGGAGCATTGAGGGGCGCGAAACGCAGAGTGCACTGGCTGGCCGCGCTGGCTCGTCCTGCATCCGGTGGATGCAGTTCCCCGCCGTGGCGGTAGGAGGCCACGACGTCGCTCTCCGTTGCGTCCTGGACTTGGGCCAAGTGCCTGGATGGCCGCCGTGGGGCCTCCTTTACAATACACCGGGCCTACCGATCAACACTTTTCCGCTAATAAACCGGCACATAACGCGAGGTTTCCCCGATATGAAGCGCCCTGTTGCCTGCGTCACACTCCCTGCCTAGGCTGGGTTGCGGTCGCAGCGTCGCGGCCAAAGCGGTCGCAGCGTCGCGACCAAGCGGTAAATGCACGAACAGGGGAATCGTTGTGGACCACAAAATCCGGGTTCTTGTCAGGCTCGATCTCGATTGCGGCCAGGCAGAAGTAGCAGCACAGGGACATGTGACGGCGAGGAGCCTCCAAGCCCTGTACGTGGTGGTCAAGCGGGCAAACCACTTGAGGGAAGGACTCCATTTGGTGGTGGATGTCAGCCACGCCGTGGTGGAACCGGCGGCCCTCGAGCAGTTGCGGGAGTGCTCCGCCTCCCACCACCTGCCGCCCGCCATTGATCCGCTTCAGTCAGAATGCCAGCTCAGCATCGTCGCGCCGGCGGAAACGGCCGCTGTTCCCCGGGTCCGAAGGCTGGCGGCGGCCTAGATACAAGCACCCGACTCAGCTGCGGTGGTGTGCGAACCGCAGAATGGCCAGGATGGCCGGGGCGAGCTCGTCCACCATCTGGTCGTAGGACTCCTGCCCGCGTCGGTAGGGATCCACAACGTCGTTGTCAGAGGCGTCCTTGGGCAGCGCCAAGTGCCTTACCGACGCCGCCTGGCCGGGGAGCTCCCGCCAAAAGCCCGAAACGTCACTGGATGGGGAGGGCGTGTCGCGCTGCTCAAGGACCTCAAGCATCCGGGCAAACTCGCGGATAGTAAAGGTGCGCTTGAGCAATGAGGCATCCAACTGCATCACCTCACCGCGATGACCAACGGTCATCGTCAACACCAGATCGGACTCCTTGAGGATTTCCGGCGTGAGTTGGCGGGCCGCAAAGCCGTCCGGCGTTCCGCCATAAGTCCTGATGATCTCTGCAGAGAGTGGCTGGATAGGCTCGCCCACCATCGCCCGCGTGCCGGCGCTCCGCACCTCAAAGGCACCGGGTTGCACCTGGTCCAGGCCAGCTTGCAGCAGGCGCTCGGCCACCGGCGAGCGGCAGATGTTGCCGGTGCAGACCGTCAGGATCCGAACGGGGCGGGGCGATTGCAAGGACAATCCACCTTCCATTAGCGAGACTCTTGCCAGCGGCATGGTTTCCGAGTCTAACTGCGCATGGCGAGCCTGGCTGCCGGAAAGCACCATGAGATTTTGCTTTCTTTTCCGACAAGGGCCTCGAGTGAAGAATGTCGTGGCCGAGGTCAACGGGCACCGGGTGGGCCGCGGCCGGAGCCTGCTGACCGTCCTCGGCCCGCTCGCGCTCACGAAACTGGGCGTTCACGACCGGCCGGCCCCCGGCGTGGCGGTCGCGAGCGGCGCCCAGCGGCCCGCCCCACGGGCTGGGTTCCCCTGCCTGCGGGCGCCGCGCCTCCCCGTGGCTGGAAAATTAGCAGCGGGATGGCGCTAGTCGGCAGACGGCCGCTGCCGTTGACGTTTCGTCTCTGCCCGCTGTCCCTTTGCGGCGAGGCGCCGACGGTTCGAGCCCCGGGTGGGTTTGGTGGCGCGGCGTCGGGCACCTTCGGGAGCAAGCCCCTCTGCCACGAGCGCGGAGAGCTTGGCCAGCGCGATCTCGCGATTGCGCAGCTGAGAGCGCCGCTCCGAGGCGGTCACGGTGATCACCCCGGTGATGAGACGCTGGCCCAGACGCGTGAGGAGCATCAGCCGTTGGCCATCCGAAAGCGCGGCCGAGCCGGCAACGTTCCACGAGAGTTCGACGCGGCTGTCCGAGGTGTTGACGTGTTGTCCGCCGGGCCCGGACGAACGCGAAAACCGCCAGCCGAGTTCGGCGGCGGGAATCGTGAGCGCGGGCGAAACCTCCAGATCCATGCCACTAGCCTTGCACGATCCGGGCGCGATCAAAGCCCCAATCCCTGCGCGGGCTCATAAGTGCTGGGGGCTGAAGTTTCGGCTGCTGATTTCTACGCCGCGGAGCCGGGCGGACGCAGCAGAATGATTCCGAGTCCGGATGCGTTCGACAACGTCACGGTGCGCCACAGCGACGGCCGCTACGCGACATACGCCCACATGCAGAAGGGCTCGGTGACCGTCGAAGTGGGCGACAACGTACTGCCCGGCCAGACACTGGGCAAGATCGGCAACACCGGAAACACCTCCGCGCCGCACCTGCACTTCGGGGACCGGCGCTGACGGCAGCGACTAGATGAAGCCGAAGACCGGCGGGAAGACCGCCGCCACGACTGCTGCCCAGACGCCATAGATCGGCAGGTAGCGGGTTTGCCAGCGCTCGACGGCAGCAAACGGGAGACGGCCGCGCAGGAAGGCGACGGCGAGCCAGGCCGCGCGCAGCAAGTGCACCAACAGCAGCAGGTTCAGGCCCAGCGCGGCGATCTTGTTGGGGCTGTAGCCGAACTCGGCGATACGGGCCAGCATCGCCGTCAACATCACGGCATCGACCGAAAGGGCCGCGATGACGAGGGCCAACTGCAATGCATCGAACAGTCCGGGAGGGGCGAGCGGGTCGCGGGCGGAAATCGAATAGAGCAGCAGGCAGAGGACGAGCACCAGGATTGCGTCCATGAGGATGAGCAGGTTTCGGTCGATGTCGACAAAACCGCCCGCCGTGGCGAGCACGGCCAGCAGGACCAGCAGCATGGCAACGGTCAGCGGTGTGAAAACGCGGGTGAGGACGGGGGCCATATTTTCCACAACCTGCTGCTTGGCCTCGACGAGCCAGGCAGCGACCACCAGAGCTCCGGGCACGGCGAACGGAAGGACCCAGCCTTCCAGGACCGGCTGGAAATCGACACCAATACCCCGGAGGGTCGCGAGTGTGAGGGCGATCAGGACTGCCCCGCCCAGCGCGAGCAGGGTGTAGTAGACCGCGAGCTCGCCGGTGAACCGGACGAAGTCCATGCGTCGCCTGTCGGACCGCCACCTCCCGCCGACGTAGGCCAGGCCGGTCAGCAGCCACAGGATGACCGGGGCGTGCAGGGCGGCGAGCATCCCGGTGGATCCGGCTGGGGCGAAGGGGTAGACGTTGAGGGCGACCGCCAGGGCGGCAAACGGGACGATCAGTGTCGCCGCCACCGCACCGGTGATGCGCCGCTTCCACGCGAAAAACGCGGCCAGGAAGGGGAATACGAGCAAGCCCAGGTTGCGCATCAGGGCGGCGCCGTCGTCGAGCCAGGCAGAGCCGGCCTTGACGGCCGCGCCCGCCCCGACGGCGAGTGAGAGGACGACGGCCAACTCGCGCCACGGGGACGCGCTGGCGTCGTCGGAGCCTGCCGGTACCAGGATGAGTTGCTTCCACAGCCGGTCCGAGTGCTCTCGGGCAAATTCGCGGGAGACGGCGTCCAGGTTGCCCAGTCGCTTGATGGCGACGAGAAAGGCCTCCTCGTCGTCGAGGCCGGTCGCCTGCCGGTCGGCGATTTGCTCGCGCAGATGGTCCTCGAGCTCGTCGACGTCGGCGGGGGAGATCGCCCGGTTCCGCTGAACGTATCCGCGCCACCGGTCGATCTGGGCCTCCAGCTCAGCGTGTGGCGTCATCACGCCCACCCCTCAGTCGCGGCCGCCGGGCCTTGGGTGGTCTGCCACACCTGGCGCAGCGCGTCTGCGACGACGGTCCACTGCTCCTGGCGGTCGGCGAGGGCATCCCTGCCCGCCGGCGTGATGGTGTAGTGCTTGCGCCGGCGCCCGGCGTCGGACGTCCCCCACAGCGAGGACACGTAACCGAGCCGCTCGAGCCGGTGCAGCAGCGGATAGAGCATTCCGTCGGTCCACTGCATGCCGCCGCCCGAGAGCTCAGTCACCCGCTTGAGGATTGCGTAGCCATACAGGTCGCCGTCCGCCAAGATGCCCAGCACAAGGGGAGTGGCTGAAGCGGCGACCAGGTCTTTATCAATGCGCACCGCGCCTCCTGTGCCTAGAAGTGATACGTAGGACTGAAAGGTATCAAACATAGTAGCTCTAGGTATAGATGCCCTGGCGCGGCGGTTTGCGGCAAACCTTTGTCCTTGACGCATCTCGCGCCTTCCGCATATCCTGAACGAACGGTCGGTAATTATTTATCGGAAATTCATGAGGAGCAACCATGGCATCGCAGACCCTGCAGTCAGTGCCCGCCGAGCCATCGCCGGAACGGCATGAGCCGAGGCCCGAGGACGCGGCCCGGCGCGACGCCGAGGGCCAGGCATACTTCGACAAGGTCATGGCGGAGGATTCCCGGATCGAGCCGCGTGACTGGATGCCCCCGGCCTATCGCAAAACGCTCCTGCGCCAGATCTCCCAGCATGCCCACTCGGAGATCATTGGCATGCAGCCCGAGGCCAACTGGATCTCGCGCGCCCCGAGCCTGAAGCGCAAGGCCATCCTCATGGCCAAGGTCCAGGACGAGGCCGGCCACGGACTCTATCTCTACTCCGCCGCCGAAACCCTCGGCCAGCCGCGTGATCAGATGATGCAGGACCTGATGGACGGCAAGGCCAAGTACTCCTCAATCTTCAACTACCCGGCGCGCACCTGGGCCGACATGGGTGCCATCGGCTGGAT
Organism: Arthrobacter sp. 05T420; assembly: GCF_056396305.1. Lineage (NCBI taxonomy): Bacteria > Bacillati > Actinomycetota > Actinomycetes > Micrococcales > Micrococcaceae > Arthrobacter > Arthrobacter sp. 05T420. The sequence goes on from NZ_JBFTLG010000010.1 coordinate 143,491, forward strand.
GGTCGACGGCGCCGCGATCGCCAACCAGGTGCCGCTCTGCCGCGCCTCCTTCGGTCCCTACGGCCGGGCCATGGTCCGGGTGTGCAAGGAAGAGTCCTTCCATCAGCGCCAGGGCTTTGAGATTTTGCTGGAACTCTCCCACGGCACTCCCGAGCAGAAGCAGATGGCGCAGGACGCGGTGAACCGCTGGTACGCCCCGGCCCTGATGATGTTTGGCCCCCCGGATGACGACTCGCCCAACTCCAAGCAGTCCATGGCCTGGAACATCAAGCGATTCAGCAATGACGAACTCCGCAACCGGTTTGTCGGCATGATGATGGAGCAGGTCAAGGTCCTCGGCCTGACGCTGCCTGACAAGGACATCCGGTTCAACGAGGAAACCAAGAAGTGGGAGCACGGGCCGCTGGACTGGGCCGAATTCCATGAAGTCCTGGCCGGCCGCGGCCCCTGCAACGCCCAGCGCCTGGAACGGCGCCGCGAGGCACACCAGAACGGCGCGTGGGTGCGCGAAGCCGCAGCCGCTTACGCGGAAAAGCAGAGCCGCAAGCAGAAGGAATCAGCAGCATGACAACAGAACCCCAAGCAGGAAACGTCTGGCCCATCTGGGAAGTATTTGTCCGCTCCAGCCGCGGCCTGTCCCACGTCCACGCAGGATCCCTGCACGCGCCCGACGCGGCCATGGCCCTGCGCAACGCCCGGGACCTCTACACCCGCCGCAACGAAGGGGTGTCCATCTGGGTGGTCCCGGCCGAGGCCATCGCCTCCAGCGACCCGGATTCCAAAGGCTCCTTCTTTGAATCCCCCCAGGGCAAGGACTACCGCCACGCCACGTACTACACCAAGAGTGAGGGCGTGAAGCACCTGTGAGCACTACTCCTGAAACAGCCCTCAACTCAGAGGAAACGACCGGCCACGGCGACATCACCGTCGGCGTATCCGGCGCCGCCGGAGACAGCGGAGCCAGCGCCACCCGCATCACCCCCGGCAACGCCCTCCGCCCGGAAGACATCGCGCTCTCTGTCAGCCGCGGTACCGCGAAGCCGAGCGAAGACGTCGCCGAGTTCGCCCTGCGCCTGGGCGACGACGCCCTGATCCTGGCCCAGCGCCTGGGCCACTGGATCTCCCGCGCGCCGGAGCTCGAAGAGGACGTCGCCCTCGGCAATATCGCCTTGGACGAACTTGGCCACGCCCGGTCCTTCCTCAGCTACGCCGGCGGACTGGACGGGCGCAGCGAAGACGATCTCGCCTACCTCCGCCGCGAGCACGAGTTCCGCTCGGCGGCGCTCTTCGAACAGCCGAACGGCGACTTCGCCGTCACCATTGCCCGGCAGTTCGTGGTCAGCTACTACCAGTTCGAGCTCTACCGCCGGCTGACGTCCTCCACCGACTCCACCCTGGCCGGCATCGCCGCCAAGGCGGTCAAGGAGGTGGATTACCACCGGGACCACAGCGCCCAGTGGGTCCTGCGCCTGGCCCTCGGCACCGACGAATCACGCCAGCGCATGATCCACGCGTTCAAAGTCATCTGGCCATTCGTGGATGAGCTGTTCCGCGACGACGAGCTCACCGGACGCCTCAGCGAGGCCGGCGCCGCGCCCCAGCCCTCGAGCCTCCGCGAGGATTTCGACCGGCTCACCGGCGAGGTCCTGGCCGAAGCCGAGCTCGAGGTCCCCAATGTGCAGCCCACACCGGGCGGGGGCCGCCGCGGCCTGCACTCCGAACACCTCGGCTACATCCTCGCCGAGATGCAGGTGCTCGCCCGCGAGCACCCCGGAGCCAGCTGGTAGGCACCATGGAAATGTTTGTCTCCGATCCGGAAACCGCGGAGCGCCGCAACGCCGCCAGGGGCAACACCGCCCAGGAGAAAGCCTGGGCGGTCGCAGCCACTGTGTGCGACCCCGAAATCCCGGTCCTCACCATTGCTGATCTCGGCATCCTGCGCAATGTCCAGTTCTACGACGACGGCGGGATGGTTCCCGCCGTCCAGGTCACCATCACCCCGACGTACTCGGGCTGCCCCGCCATGGACGCCATCCGGGATGACCTCACCGCGGCTTTCCACCGCGCGGGGTACCCGAGCGTGAGGGTCGAACTTGTCCTCTCCCCGGCCTGGACCACCGACTGGATGAGCGAGGACGGCAAGGCCAAGCTGGAGCAGTACGGGATCGCCCCGCCGTCGGGCCAGTCGGCAGTCCGGCACGCCGGCCCGGTCCGGCTCGCGCTTGCCGTCAAATGTCCCCAGTGCTCATCCCTGAACACCAAAGAACTCACCCGCTTCGGTTCCACCTCCTGCAAGGCCCTCTACGTGTGCCAGGACTGCAAGGAACCGTTCGACTACTTCAAAGTTTTGTAAGGAACAGGTGCCTCCATGAAGGTTGTCCGCCAGACCGCCGCGGAGTCGGCCGCAGCCACCGGCCGCCGTCGTGCGTCCTTCCACACCCTGACGGTGGATGAGGTCCGCCGGCTCACCGACGACGCCATCGAGGTGACGTTCGGCGTCCCGGCCGGGCTATCCGGGCAGTTCGACTACCTGCCGGGCCAGTACGTCGCGCTGCGCACCACCCTGCCCGACGCCGACGGGCAGCCGCACGAGATCCGCCGCAGCTACTCGATCTGCGCCGAACCGCGTAGCTTCGCGGACGGCAGCAGCGAAATCCGGGTGGCCATCAAGAAAGACCTCGGGGGCCTGTTCTCCACGTGGGCCAACGCCGAACTCAAGGCCGGCGACGTCCTGGACGTCATGAGCCCCATGGGTGCCTTCGTCTCCAAGCACGGCCGCGACGGCAAGCCGGTGGAGCAAAATGTTATGACCTCCATGAATGATCCGAAGGAGCTGGCGGGGGAGCCCGGCTCGTTCGTGGCAATCGCCGCAGGCTCCGGCATCACCCCCGTGATCGCCATCGCCCGCACCTTGCTGGCGGCCCACCCCGAGACCCGCTTCGACCTCATCTACGCCAACAAGGCCGCCATGGACGTGATGTTCCTCGAAGAACTCGCGGACCTGAAGGACAAGTACCCGGCCCGGCTGGCGCTGCACCACGTGCTCTCGCGTGAACAGCGGATCGCGCCGCTGCTCAGCGGCAGGATCGACGCCGAGAAGCTGCAGGCGCTGCTGGGCACCGCCATCCACGCTGACGACGTCGACGAATGGTTCCTCTGCGGCCCGTTCGAACTCGTGCAGCTGTGCCGGGACACCCTCGCCGCGCGCGGCGTCGCCCCGGAGCACGTCCGCTTCGAACTGTTCACCTCCGGCAAGCCGGACCGCCCCGAGGGCAACATTGGCCGGCCAGTGATCGAGGACGAGTCCAAGGAGACCTACAAGATCACGTTCAAGCTGGACGGCCTGCAGGGCGACGTGGCGAGCCCCACCCACGCCCGCGAATCCATCCTCAACGCCGCCCTCCGGGTCCGCCCCGACGTGCCGTTCGCCTGCGCCGGCGGCGTCTGCGGCACCTGCCGGGCCAAGCTGGTCAGCGGCAATGTCACCATGGACGAGAACTACGCCCTGGAGCAGGATGAGCTCGACAAGGGTTACGTCCTGACCTGCCAGTCCCACCCCACCACCCCGGAAGTCACGGTCGACTTCGACGTCTAGGTTTTTCGGCGCCCGCCTTTCGAATCCAAGGAGCCCCATGATTTCCCTGTCCATCGCCGACGGCGTTGCCGAAGTCGTACTCGATGCCCCACACAAGCTGAACTCCCTCGACGAGCAGGCACTCGCGGATTTGTCCCGGGCGTACGACGACGCCGCTGACGCCGCCGCGCGCGGCGAGGTCCGCGCACTGCTGCTCCGCGGCGAGGGCCGCGCCTTCTGCGCCGGCCGGGACATCGCCGGCGTGACCCCGGAGAGCGACGACGCGCAGGCGTACCTGGGCGGGCTCGTCCAGCCGCTGCTCAAGAAAATGAGCACTTTCCCCGCGCCCACGTTCGCGGCGGCGCAGGGCGCCTGCCTCGGTGTGGGGCTGGGCCTGCTGCTGGCCACGGATGTGGTTTACGTGGCGGAGAACGCCAAGTTCGGCTCACCGTTCGCCAAGCTCGGCGCCACCCTCGATTCCGGCGGGCACTGGTATTTCACCGAGCGCCTGGGCATGCACCGGACCCTGGACCTGATTTACACGGCGGAGCTCATGAGCGGCGCCGACGCCGTGGCACGGGGTATGTTCAGCCGGGCCATGCCCGCGGCGGAACTGCTGGAGAACACCCGGGCCATCGTGGCCGGCGTTGCCACTGGCGCCACCGGTGCGTTCCGGGCCAGCAAAGAGCTCGTGGCGCATATCCGGGACCAGCGGCTGGGGCTGTGGGAGGCCATGGAAGAGGAAAACGCAGAGCAGGCACGGCTGTGCAAGAGCGAGGACTACGCCGAGGGTTTCCGCGCCTTCCAGGAGAAGCGCACCCCGGTTTTCAAGGGCTGACCGGCGGCCCGGCGGGTTCCGCGGAAACTCATTTCCCGAGTACTCGTCTTTGCCCCGAAGCATTCTCATTTCCTTAACCCGCTTGTAATGTTCGGTTATGAGTCTGGGGAGATCTGTAACTAAAGCTGTCATACCCGCGGCGGGGCTGGGAACGCGCTTCCTGCCGGCCACTAAGGCAATGCCCAAGGAAATGCTGCCGGTGGTCGACCAGCCGGCCATCCAATACGTCGTGGAAGAAGCCGTCCGGGCCGGGCTGACGGATCTGCTGATGGTTACCGGGCGCCAGAAGCGTGCACTGGAGGACCACTTCGACCGCGAACCCTCGCTGGAGCACGCCCTTGAACTCAAGGGTGATTTCGACAGGCTGGAGGCCGTCCGTCACGCTTCCCGCCTGGGCCCGCTGCACTATGTGCGCCAGGGCGACCCCAAGGGGCTGGGCCATGCGGTCCTCTGCGCCCGCCAGCACGTGGGCCATGAACCCTTCGCCGTCCTGCTGGGCGATGACCTGATCGACGAGCGGGACGAGCTGCTGACCACCATGATGGACGTCCAGGCCCGGACCGGCGGCTCCGTGGTGGCGCTGATCGAGGTGGATCCCGCGGAAATCAGTGCCTATGGTTGCGCCGACATTTCGGTGGTGCCGGGCCAGGACCATGTGCGGGTCAACCGGCTCGTGGAGAAACCCGCCATCGCCGATGCCCCGTCGAACCTGGCCGTGATCGGGCGGTACGTCCTGCATCCGGAGATTTTCGATGTGCTGGAGGACACCCCGCCCGGCCGTGGCGGCGAAATCCAGCTCACCGATGCGCTGCAGACCCTTGCCGTGTCCGACTGCGACGGAGCCGGCGTCTACGGTGTGGTCTTCCGGGGCCGCCGGTACGACACCGGAGACAAACTCAGCTACCTCAAGGCGGTCATCTCGATCGCGGCCGAGCGGGTGGAGTTTGGCGAGGAGCTCCGGGCCTGGATGAAGGCGTTCGTAAGCTAGCGCGTGTCCACGTCTTCGAACACCAGGAAGGTCTGGGTGTCCAAGACACCGGGCATGGACTGCAACTGGTCGAAGATCACCCGGCGAAGGTCAATGTTGTCCACGGCGCGCACCAGCAGGATGACATCGAAGTCCCCGCCCACCAGCGCGATGTGATGGACCTCCGGGATGGCGCGCAGGAGTTCGCGCAGCTCGCGCCAGGAATGCTGGCGCACCTTCAGCGTGACGTAGGCCGACGACTTCAAGCCGGCCTTGATGGGATCCACCAGGGCGGTGAACTTGGTCAGGACGCCTTCACCGGTGAGCCGGGCTATCCGGGTGTACGCGTGGGCGCGGGAAATGTGGACGTTCTCGGCCACCTGGGTCACGGACATCCGGCCGTCCCGGGTCAGCTCCGCAATGATGTTCCGGTCCACATCGTCCAGCGGCACCGCCACCTGCTCCGCCTCAAGCTCTGCCATTCGTCTACAACCCCCGCCGGTAATCCAGCTCACACTTACGATTCGTCTTCCAGACTAGGGCAAATTTGTGGACTTCTCCACGGTTTGCCACGGAGGTGGATACGAAACAGCGGCTGGCAGCATACTGGGAAAGATTAGTGGCTACAGAAGGACGGACCAATGACGATCTCCGCAGACCATGCTGCGCAGCAACCTGCGCAGCAGGCCGCGCAGCAAAATCCAGCCAGTGATGCCGTGACCAAGTTCGGCATCACGGTTGAGGATTACATGCTCCCGGCCCGCCACCAGATCCAGATGGTCGGCCCCGACGGCACCCTGAACCCGCACACGGAACAGGGCACCCAGCCCGGGCACGAATACAGCCTGCCCAGCGAGGCCGAACTGCTGGCCGCCTACGAGCAGCTCGTCGTCGGCCGCCGCGTCAACGACCAGAACTCCGCGCTGGTCCGGCAGGGCCGCATGGCCGTCTACCCTTCCAGCCACGGCCAGGAGGCGTGCCAGGTTGCCGCCGCACTGTGCCTTGCCGAGGGTGACTGGCTGTTCCCCACCTACCGCGACTCGGTGGCCGTCATGGCCCGCGGCGTGGACCCTGTGCAGACCATGACGCTCTTCCGCGGCGACTGGCACGGCGGCTACGACCCCGCCAAGAACAAGGTCGGGATCCAGTGCACTCCGCTGACCACCCAGCTGCTGCACGGCGTCGGCGTTGCGCACGCCGCCAAGCTGCGCGGCGAGGACACCGTGGTCCTGGCCATGTGCGGGGACGGCGCCACCAGCGAAGGCGACTTCCACGAGGCCCTGAACTTCGCCGCCGTCTTCCACCTTCCTGTGGTCTTCTTCGTCCAGAACAACCAGTACGCGATCTCCGTGCCGCTCGCGCACCAGTCGGTTGCGCCCTCGCTGGCCCACAAGGCCGTGGGCTACGGCATGGCCGGCGAACGCGTGGACGGCAATGACGTCGTGGCCCTGCTCGCCGTCCTGGGCCGGGCCGTCAAGCTCGCCCGGGAAGGTTCCGGCCCGCTGCTCGTGGAGGCGCACACCTACCGGATGCAGGCGCACACCAACGCCGACGATGCCACCCGCTACCGTCAGGACAGCGAAGTCGCCGAATGGGTGGCCAAGGACCCGCTGAGCCGGATGCAGACCTACCTGACGGACCGCGGCCTGCTGGACGATGACCGCGCTGCCAGGATCACCGACAAGGCCGAAGCAGTTGCCACGCAGCTGCGCGAAGGCCTCAGCGAAGAGGTTCCGGTGGAACCGCAGGATCTCTTCAAGTACGTCTTCTCCACCCCCACCCCACAGCTGAAGGAACAGTCAGCCATGCTCGCCGACGAACTGGCACGCGACGCCGCATCCGCCGCAGCCGCATCCGCCGCTACGGAGGCCGGCAAATGAGCCCCACCATCACCACGTCCTCCGAGGCGAACGGGAACGTCAGCGCCGCGACCGCCCGCGCCGCCGCCAAAGCTGCTGCCACCGCAGAGCTGACCGGCCCGCAGACCATCACGCTGGCCAAGGCTCTGAACACCGCGATGGCCGACGCCATGCACGCGGACCCCTCGGTCCTGGTCTTCGGCGAGGATGTCGGCATGCTCGGCGGCGTCTTCCGCATCACGGACGGGCTCACCAAGACCTTCGGCACCAGCCGCTGCTTCGACACCCCGCTGGCCGAATCCGGAATCGTGGGCATGGCCGTGGGCATGGCCATGAACGGCATGCGCCCGGTCATCGAGATGCAGTTCGACGCGTTCGCCTACCCGGCCTTCGAACAGATCGTCAGCCACGTCGCCAAGATGCACAACCGCACCAAGGGCGCCGTGAAGCTGCCCATGGTCATCCGGGTTCCGTACGCCGGCGGCATCGGGGGAGTGGAGCACCACTGCGACTCCTCCGAGGCCTACTACGCGCACACCGCCGGCCTGAAGGTCTTCACCCCCGGCACCGTGGCCGACGGATACCGGATGCTCCGCGAAGCCATCGATTCCGACGACCCCGTCATGTTCATGGAGCCCAAGAAGCTGTATTGGTCCAAGGACCAGGTGGACCTGGACGCGCTGCGCGCCGAGCACGCCGCGAACACCGAGAACGGCACTTCCTCCGAGGGCCGGGCCGCCGTTGCCCGCCCCGGCACCGACGCCACGCTGATCGCCTACGGGCCGTCCGTCCCGACGGCGCTTGCCGCCGCGGCCGCCGCCGCCGAGGAAGGCCGCTCGCTGGAAGTGATCGACGTCCGCTCGATCGTGCCGTTCGACGACGAGACCGTCTGCGCCTCGGTCCGCAAGACCGGCCGCGCCGTCGTGATCGCCGAGGCCCACGGCTTCGCGTCCGTGGCCTCGGAAATCGTCGCCCGGGTCCAGGAACGCTGCTTCCACCACCTCGCCGCGCCGATCCGCCGCGTCACCGGCTTCGACGTGCCCTACCCGGCGCCCAAGCTCGAGCACTACTACCTGCCCGGCGTGGACCGCATCCTCGACGCCGTTGACGACCTCCAGTGGGAAGACTGACCATGAGCGAACCCAAAGTATTCCTCCTCCCGGACCTGGGCGAAGGCCTCACCGAAGCCGAACTCGTGAACTGGCTCGTGGCCGTGGGCGACGAGATCCGCGTCGACCAGCCGATCGCCGAGGTGGAGACGGCCAAGTCCATGGTGGAGGTGCCCTCCCCGTACGCCGGCACCGTGGCCGTGCTGCACGGCGAGCCCGGCCAGACGCTCGACGTCGGCAAGCCGCTGATCTCGGTGATGCCTGTGGGTGCTGCCGGTGCTTCCCCGGTTTCGGGTGGGGCCGGTGCGGATGATGCCGCCGGTGGCGCCGCCACAGGCAATGCCGCACCCGCCCCTTCGCCGGACGGCATTGCTGCAAGCAGCATGCCGTCCGGCTCCGACAGGCCCGATGCCACTCCCGGGGCGGCATTGCCTGCGTCGGCTGGTGTTGTTGCTGACACCCCGGCCGCTGCCGCGGCTGAGGCTTACCGCGAGGAGGAGAAGGCTGGGTCTGGGAATGTCTTGATCGGCTATGGGACTCCGGGCGGGCATGGGGTTGCCCGGCGGAGCCGGGCTCCTAAGCGGGCCGTCGCTACTTCGCTTGTCGAGCCTGCCGGCCCGGCGTCTGCTGCCGAGAAGGCTGCCGATGACCTGGTGCTGCTGCGGACCCGGGTGCCGGGGAAGCTCGGGGCGGTTATTTCTCCGCTGGTTCGCCGGATGGCGCGCGATCATGGGGTTGATTTGGGGGAACTCCAGGGGTCGGGGGCCAGCGGGCTCATCATGCGGCGCGACGTCGAAGCCGTCATCAAGCCGTCACCGGTGGTTGAGCGCCCGGCCGCGGAACCTGTCGTGGAGCCGGCCGTTCCGGCCTCGGCGTCGGGTACCGATGCGCGCACCGGGCTGGGCATCTCCGGACGCACAGCCGTACGTGGAGTGCGCAAGGCGGTCGCGGCGAACATGACACGCAGCCGGTCCGAGATCCCGGAAGCGACGGTGTGGGTGGATGTGGACGCCACGGCGCTCGTGGAGATGCGTGCGGCGCTGAAGAAGGCTGACCCGCACAATACCCCGGGCCTGCTGGCTTTCATTGCCCGGTTCGTTACCGCCGGGCTGAAGAAGTTCCCGGAGCTGAACACGCGGATCGTGACCACCGAGGATGCTGCGGGCGGCATGATGCAGGAGATTGTGGCCTTCGACGGCGTCAACCTCGGTTTCGCGGCGCAGACCGACCGCGGACTGATGGTGCCTTCGGTGCGGAACGCTGACAAGCTCAGCGCCCGCGAACTGGACGCCGAGATCCGCCGCCTCACCGCCGTCGTCCGCGAGGGCAAGGCGACCCCGGCGGAGCTGGGCAGCGGCACCTTCACGCTGAACAACTACGGCGTGTTCGGGGTTGACGGTTCCGCCGCGATCATCAACCACCCCGAGGTGGGGATCCTGGGCGTCGGGCGGATCATCGACAAGCCTTGGGTGGTCAACGGCGAGCTCGCGGTCCGTAAGGTCACCGAACTGACCCTCACGTTCGACCACCGGGTGTGCGACGGGGGCGCCGCAGGCGGTTTCCTGCGCTATGTCGCCGACGCGATCGAGAACCCGGGGTCGGCGCTCGCGGACATGTGAGCACTTGGCTCGGGGGATTCCCTGGCCCGGGATTCCCGGCCGGGCGGGGCCGCACGGTTAGTTCTGTGCGGTTCCCGCTCCCTTCTCCGCCCGCGCGGAAGGCCGCCGCACCAGCCACGACGCCGGCAGGAGCAGCAGCCGTTCGCGCTGAAGCGGCGGATGAGGGCAAAGTCGTCAGTGGTGGCCACAGGCTACTCCGCGGCGAGGCTAAGACGAGGGCCTCCGGGCAGAGCCGCCACAGGGGCGGGACGGGCATGCCCTGAAGGGAATTGCCAGCCGACACGGGTAGAATCGAGGCCTGTGCAGCGCACCAACACAGCACCAACAAGACCGCACAAACAACGCCGGAAAAGCGTCGGAAATACGGAGATGCAATGTCACGATGGCTCGAGGTCGGTCCAGACAACTACGTACTGACAACTCAAGGTTCCCTGCTCAATACGGGTATGGTGGTCGGCACCGAGCGCGCCATGGTGATCGACACCGGCGGCGGCCCCCGGCAGGGCCGTGAGATCCTGGCGGCCGTGCGGGAAAAGACCGCGCTGCCACTGGTGGTGGTCAACACGCACGCCCACTACGACCACTTCTTCGGCAACGCCGTCTTCGCCGACGACGGCGTCACGGAATTCTGGGCGCACGAGAACTGCGCTGCGGAAATCGAGGAGAACGGTGATGAGCAGCGGCGGTTCGTGGCCTCGGCGGAACCGGAAATGGCGGCCGGTCAGGGCACCGATGCCGAGCTGGTGGTTCCGAACGCCATCGTGAAGGACCAGCCCGTCCTTGTGGATCTTGGCGGCCAGACCGCCACCTTGTTCTATCTGGGCCGCGGCCACACCGATGGCGACCTCCTGGTCGGCACGGCGAGCACCCTCTTCGCCGGCGACCTCGTGGAACAGGGTTCACACCCCTCCTTCGAGGACTCATTCCCGGAAGACTGGGCCGACGCCCTCCGGCACCTCTCTGCGCTGCGGCACCGTTACGAGTTCCTGATTCCCGGCCACGGCGAACCGTGCTCGGACCAGTTCGTCAAGACCATGGCCAACACCATGACCACCGCGGTCCGGCAGGCAATCCAGGCCACCCGGGAAACCCCGGACGACGCCACCAAGGCCATCCCGATCCTGCCGTACGGCCCCGAGCAGTCGCGCTGGTTTATCAAGCGCCTGCAGGACACAGGGGCCCACCGCTAGGGCCAGGATCTTGGCAGTAATGGTAAGTGTGCTCATTACTGCCCCTAGACTTGTTCCTGGAACGATGTCAATCGAGCACTGCAGCGGTCTGCGCTGTGATCCCTGGGGGGAACGAACATGCCAGAACAGGTCGAAAACAAGACCGCCAACGCCCTCGCTGAAGCTGAAGCAGCTGCAGAGGAGGCCCAACTCCCGCGTCGGAGGGACCGCCGCCGCGGCGACGACTCCGACGCCTGGACAGGAACCATGCCTATCATTTCCAGCAACCAGGCTGACCAGCGCCCGACGGCCCCCAGCAGTTCCTGGGCGCAGGCTGCTGCTGCAGCCGACGCACCCGCGCGCCCGCAGCCCGCAAAACCGTCCAAGGATCCTGCTCTGAAGCCGCCTGCCCCCGAGGCTGCTCCTGCCGTGCCCGCCCAGCCCACCCGTTCCACGCGTTCGGCCAGCAGGGCGGCGGCACTGGCCGACGCCCCGGTGCCCGACTTCATCAGTTCCCCGGGTCTCTTTGTCCGCGAGCAGAAGCCCCGGCCCGTCGGCGGTTTCCGCGGGGCGCTCTACAACCTGACCGGCGGCGGGCTGAACCTGGGCCCGAGCGCCAGGCAGCGTGAGGAAGACGAACTGGCCCGGCGCATCTCCCGCCAGCTCCAGGGCAGCTACAACACCGCCGTCCTGAGCCTGAAGGGCGGCATCGGCAAGACCTCCACCACGGTTGGCGTCGGACTGACCCTGGCGGAGTTCCGGGGCGATCCCCCGTGCGCGATCGACGCCAACCCTGATTCCGGCGACCTCGTCGAACGCGCCCTCGGCGAGGGCATTTACCAGCAGCAGAGCCCGCGGACCATCACGGACCTGCTCGGGAACATCGAGTCAGTCGATTCCCTCACGGCCCTGGCCCGCTACATGCACCATGCCGGCAGGCTGCACCTCATTGCCGGTGAACAGGATCCCGAGGTATCGGATTCGCTGACGGCCGAGGAATACCTGCGGATCCGCAAGCTCATCTCCGCCTACTATTCCGTGGCGCTGATCGACTGCGGCACGGGCGTGACGCACAATGCCATGAGCGGCATCCTGCAGTCGGCGGACAACCTGATCATCGCTGCCGGCTATGCCGTCAGCGGCGCCAAACGGGCCCGAAGCACCCTTCACTGGCTGGCGAGCCACGGCTACGAAGACCTGGCGCGCAACGCCGTCGTGGTCATCACCGACAAGGACGAGGTGTCCACCCGGGTGGACAAGGACGCAATCGAGGAACACCTGTCCGGCATCTGCCGCCAGCTGATCGCGGTTCCGCACGACCGCGGAGTGGCCGACGGCGACCTCGTCACCCTCGACGTACTTCGCCCTGAAACGCGGCGCGCCTACCGTGAGATCGCCGCGGCAATCGTGGACGGCTACGTCTAAACGCGCCCACGCAGGACTCCGCGGTACATTTGAGCATGGCCAACAACTACGTCGGGGACGACGCCGCCCGGCACCTGCAGGACTTACTCCTGGGGACCGAAAACGTCGACGACTTCCTGAATCGTCTCGCGGAGTTTTCGGCCGCCTCGCTGAGCCACATGACCGGCGCCGAGATTGAGTGCGGTGTCACGCTCCAGCGCCGTAAACGGACCATGACGGTCGCGGGCAGCAGCCCTCACGCCGTGGTCCTGGACCGCATTGAGCAAAGTCTCCGTTCCGGCCCCTGTGTCGAGGCCCTCCGCACCAAGGCCGTGGTCCTGCTGGCGGACGTGGACACGGACCCCCGCTGGCCCGACTACCAGCTCCAGCTTGCCGCTAACGGGTGCCGCAGCACCCTGGGCGTTCCCCTGGAGATCGGTGAGGACGCCGCCGCGGCACTGAACTTCTTCGCGGCGGACACTGGACTCTTCACGGAGGCGACCATCGCTGAAGCGGCCGGGTTCGCGGACTTGGCAGGGCGTGCCCTGCGCCTGGCCGTGCGCATCGGAACCGCCCAGTCCCGGGCCGAGGACCTGCAGGCCGCCATGGAGAACCGCACCTCCATAGATCTCGCCTGTGGTGTGATCATGGCGCAGAACCGCTGCTCCCAGGACGAGGCCATGGCCATCCTGACCCGAGTATCCAGCAACCGGAACCAGAAGCTCCGTGACGTCGCCGCGGACGTCCTCCGGCACGTCACCAGCGTCGGGGTCCGCACCCACTTCGACGCCTAAGTCAGGGAGGGCCCCGGCGGATGCCTAGGATGAAGGGGATGACCACCACACGCCTCGCACCCTTCAGCCTCCGAAGCATCGCCGTTCCCGCGTTCGGGCCGGCCCTCATGTTCAGCCTGGGTGAGGGCGCGATCCTTCCCGTGGTGGCCCTGTCCGCCCGCGATCTTGGCGCCTCGGTTCCAGGGGCCGCGCTGATTGTTACGCTGATTGGCCTCGGGTCCTGGTTCTTCAACCTGCCGGCGTCACTGATCACGCTGAAATTCGGGGAACGCTGGGCGATCGTGGGGGCCGCGGCCGCCAGCGCTGTCGCCCTCGCCGCGGCGGCGGTTGCACCGCTGTTTCCCGGCGGCCTCTGGGTGCTGGCGGCGGCGATGGTGGTGGTGGGCATGGCCGCCAGCGTCTTCAGCCTGGCGCGGCAGAAATACCTGACGGAGGCCGTGCCGGTCATGGTCCGGGCACGGGCCCTGTCCACACTGGGAGGCGTCAACAGGATTGGCATCTTCATCGGCCCTTTCATCGGGGCCGCCGTGATGCAGTTTGCCGGGATCAGCGGGGCTTATTGGGCTGGCGTCGTGGCCATGGCCGCGGCGGCGGCGGTGTCCGTCACCATCCCCGACCTCGAGGCGAAGCCGCTTCCGGCCGACGGCGTTCCGGTGCAACAGCCCACCATGCGCAGCATCGCTGTGTCGCACGCCGGCGTTTTCCTCAGCGTCGGGGCCGGCGTTCTGCTGCTGAGCGCGTTGCGCGCCTCGCGCCAGGTGGTCATCCCGCTGTGGGCCGATCACCTGGGCCTTGACCCCACCCAGGCCTCCCTGATCTACGGGATCTCCGGGGCGATCGACATGCTGGTGTTCTATCCGGCCGGAAAGCTGATGGACCGCAAGGGCCGGCAATGGGTGGCCGTACCGTCCACGCTCATCATGGGCACGGCCATGCTGCTGATCCCGCTCAGCACGGGATTCGTCTCGCTCATGCTGGCTGCGCTCCTGATCGGCTTCGGCAACGGCATCAGCTCCGGCCTGAACATGACGCTCGGGGCCGATTTCTCGCCGGACAACGGCCGCGGCCAGTTCCTGGGGATCTGGCGCTTCATGGCCGACGCCGGCGCCACCGGCGGTCCCGTGCTGCTCTCAGCCGTCACCGCGGTCGCTGCCCTGGGGGCCGGCGTGGCTGCGACCGGTGTGATCGGCTTCGCCGCCGCGGCGGTGTTCGCCGTGACCATTCCGCGCCTTAAACACCGCCGGAACTACTGACCGCCTGAACTACTGACCTGCCGGGCGGCCAGGCCGAACAACCACACGCCGGCCACGGTGCCGAGGTAGCCGGCAATGATGATCAGCGACGTTCCGGCCCAGAAGTAACTGATGGTGCTGATCTGCCCGCCCGGGCCGATGCTCAGCAAGGCATACGCCGCCACCCCTGCCGCGGCAAGGCCGGTGAGGACCGGAAGCAGCAGCCACACCCTGGCCGAGGCCCAGTGGCCTCCGTAACCGTCCCAGACGTTCCAGCGCGGGCCCCGGCGGATGATCAGCCAGCCGGCCGGGATCATGAACGTGCCCACCAGCAGGAAGGCTGCCACGACGTCGGCGGGCCTGTGCCACTGGTTGATCAGGGTGGACACGCCCGTGGCGACCGCGAAGCTGCCGCCCAGATAGCCGGCCAGCGGCCGCCAGCGCGGCGAGACCAGCAGGAACACGGCTGCTGCGGCCGAGGCCGCCAGGGTGGTGTGGCCCGAGGGCAGCGAATTCAGCTCCAGTGTCTCGACGCCGCGGTATGGCCGCACCGGGAGCAGGTCCTTCAGGATTTGCGTTGCCACATTGGCGCCCACGCAGGCAGCAATCGCGATCCCGGCCGCAGACCAGCGGCGCCTCAGGATGGTGACGAAAACCACCACGATTGACGCGATCACCACAGAGAGCGCCGGCAGCCAGTCCAGGAGTTTCGTGGCGGCCTTGCCCACGGTACCGCTGATCTCAACGGCTTCGACGAGGGCCGATTCGTCAATGAACTGTCCCGTGGTGGTGCGGACAAAGAAGAAGTAGGTGGCGGCCAGCCCGGCGACGCAGGCCACCGTGGCCAGCACGAACAAGGCGGCCGTGGCCTTGCCGGGAGGCGGCGCTGCCTGCGCATCCCGTGTTCGGTGGGCTCGAGGCCGGCGTTCCGGAGGTTCGGGCGGCAGGGCGGTGAGAAGCTGCGTTTCCGGGAGCTGTGTTATCTGGACTCCGGCAGACGGGGTTTTCTGGACTCGGGCAGACGGGTCCCCAGGGGTGTGCTTCCGCCAAAAAGTCATGCCATCAAGGGTCCCACAGAACCCTGCGCGCCAGCTGAAGGTCCGGCGCGCGCCGGGTGTAGCGCCTGCCAATAATCGAGTACTCGCTACTCGTGTCGCGCCGGACCGGGCCTCGTAGAGTCGTTTGTGCCGGCGCGGATGATCCCCCGGCACTACGCTCCTTGAGCGGGGCCGGCGAAGACGAGTTTCCTGGACCAGGGACTCACCCCCAGTCATCGCCGGCCCATCAAGGACCTCATCAGCCTCCCTGCACCGCGTCCCGGCGCTTCCGAGCGCCTCGCGTCCCCAGACGTTCGCGTCCCGGTGCGGCATCGCAGGAGGGCATGCCAGTACAGTGGCACCATGCCCGCCCTCCCCATGGACACCCCGGCACGTCCCGCCGCGCCCCTGCCCGGCCTCGACGAACTCCTGGCCGGCGCCCATGTTGTGAGCCTGCCGATGCGCGTGAAGTTCCGGGGCATCCTGCAGCGCGAGGCCCTGCTGCTCCGCGGGCCGCTGGGCTGGGGCGAATTCTCTCCCTTCCCCGAGTACGACGACGCCGAGGCCTCCCGCTGGCTTGCGGCCGCGATCGAGGCCGGCTGGGCCGGGTTTCCGGCCCCGTTGCGGGACAGCGTCCCGGTCAACGCCACTGTCCCTGCCGTGCCGGCGCGCCAGGTGCCCGAGATCCTGGCCCGCTTTGGCCGGGTGGACGCGGTCAAAGTCAAGGTCGCGGAACGCGGCCAGAGCCTCGACGACGACGCCGCCCGGGTGGCGGCCGTCCGGGAGGCCCTGCCGGACGCCGCGATCCGGGTGGACGCGAACGGCGGCTGGGACGTGCCGGAGGCCGTCACGGCACTCAGGCGGCTCGCCGCCGTCGGGCTCGAATATGCAGAACAGCCCGTGCCGGAGATCGCGGGCCTCGCCGAGGTTCGGCGGCAGCTGCGGGCCGCCGGCGTCCCCGTGCTGATTGCCGCGGATGAGAGCGTGCGCAAGGAAGAGGACCCGCTCAAAGTGGCCCGTGCCGGCGCCGCGGACCTGGTCGTGGTCAAGGTCGCCCCGCTCGGGGGAGTGCGCCGCGCCCTGCAGATCGTGGCGCAGGCTGGGCTGCCCGCCGTCGTGAGTTCGGCGTTGGACACCTCTGTGGGCATCCGGGCCGGCCTGGCCCTCGCCGCCGCCCTGCCCGAACTGCCGTACGCCTGCGGCCTGGGGACAGTGTCCCTGCTCGCCGCTGATGTCACGCAGGATTCACTGGTTCCCGACGACGGCGCGATCACCCTCCGCGACGTCCGCCCGGCGCCGGAATTGCTGGACGCACACGCCGCCGCACCGGAACGCCGGGACTGGTGGCTGGACCGGCTGCGGCGCGTGCACGCGGTGCTGGCCGCATCGACTGCTCCGTAGTGCCTTGGTCCGTAGTGCGAGGTCGGTAGGGCGGGTTCCGTAGGGAGGTGCGCCGTTCACCGAGCCTTCATCTGGGAGACGCCTCTCGGCAGCCAGCGGCTGGAAGGGTGGGCCCGACCGCAACTCACCCCATGGAAGGTCTCTCCATGTCTGTCTCCTCCGGACGCACGTTCTCCCTGCTCCCCATGCTTGGCCACACCAAAGGCAAACGAAGCCCCGTTACCTGCGCGCTGAAGTGCGACAACGCCTGCTCCGGCGAGGTCTGCAACACCAGCACCAACAGCTACTTCCGCGATATCGCCTCCGCCACGATGTCCCGCCGCGCCGCCCTGGGCTTCGGCGCCGCCGGAGCCCTCGCCGTCGCTTTCGGCAACGCTGTCACGTCCGCCGGGCCCGCCGCGGCCGACGGCGGCCCGGGCCTCGCCGCCGCCGCCAAGGAGGGGTTTGGAAAATCGAAGCTGCAGTTCACCGCCATCGCTCCGGTGGACGCCGCCGTGGACCAGCTCACCGTCCCGGCCGGGTTCACCTGGCAACCGGTCATCCGCTGGGGCGACCCGCTCTTCAAGGACTCGCCGGCCTTCGACCTCGATCGCCAGAGCGCGGCGGCGCAGGCCCGCCAGTTCGGCTATAACAACGACTACACGGACATCCTGCCGATCGACGGCTCCAAGGACCGCCGGGCCGTGCTCTTCACCAACCACGAATACACCAACGAGTCCATCATGCTGCCAGCTGGATTCGACGCCGCCGAGGCCCGCGCGATCGGCCGCGCAGCCCACGGCCTCACGGTGGTCGAGTTGGAGCGCAAGAACAAGAACAAGCCCTGGAACTACGTCCGGGGCGCGGGCCTGAACCGCCGCTTCCTGACCGACACCACCTACCAGCTCGACGGCCCGGCCGCCGGATCCGCGCTTCTGAAGACCGCAGCCGATCCCTCCGGCCGTTCCATCAAGGGCACGCTGGGCAACTGCTCCGGCGGCACCACGCCGTGGGGCACCATCCTGTCCGGCGAGGAAAATTTCAACGGCTATTTCGCCACGCCTGGAACCTCTGACGCCGACAAGCGCTACGGCCTGACCAGCAAGCCCACTGCCCGCCAGTGGGAACTGGATGACCCGCGCTTCGACACCCGCAACCCCGGCTACCAGAACGAGGCCAACCGCTTCGGCTGGATCGTGGAAGTGGACCCGTTCGATCCCTCCTCCACGCCCCGCAAGCATTCCGCGATGGGCCGCTTCAAGCATGAAGGCGCCAACGTGATCGTCGCCAAGTCCGGCCACGTGGTGGCTTACATGGGCGACGACGAGCGCTTCGACTACCTGTACAAGTTCGTCTCCGCCGGCACATACCGGCCCGGGAAAACGGCGGAGGACCGCAGGAACAACCTCATGCTGCTCTCCGAGGGCGACCTGTACGTCGCCAAGTTCACCGGAAATTCCCCGGCCTCGGGGTTCGACGGCGCGGGCAAGCTTCCGGCCGACGGAGCCTTCGACGGCTCCGGGGAGTGGCTGCCCCTGGTGGTGGGCGGACAGTCCAAGGTGGCCGGGATGTCCGTGGAAGAGGTGCTCGTCTACACCCGCCTCGCCGCCGACAAGGTGGGCCCCACCAAGATGGACCGCTGCGAAGACGTCCAGCCCAGCCTGCACACCGGCAAGGTCTATGTGGTCTGCACGAACAACGCGGACCGCGGCAAGCCCGGCAAGGAAGGGGCCACCGAGGTCAACCCCCGCACCCTCAACCGCGATGGCCACATCGTCGAAATCACCGAGACCGGGGACCAGACGTCAACCACCTTTGGCTGGAACCTGCTAATGGTCTGCGGCGATCCGGCCAAGAACTCCGCCGCTTACTTCGCCGGGTTCCCCGCCAGCCAGGTCTCACCCATCTCCTGCCCGGACAACGTGGCCTTCGATTCCGTAGGCAACCTGTGGATCTCCACCGACGGCGCGCCCTCCAGCATCGGCTACGCCGACGGGCTCTTCAAGGTGACCCTGGCCGGTGCCGAGCGTGGCAAGGTGGAGCAGTTCCTGGCCGTCCCGCGCGACGCCGAGACCTGCGGCCCGGTCATCCACGACGACGAACGCACAGTGTTCGTTGCCGTTCAGCACCCGGGCGAGGAAGGGACTTTCGCCGAGCAGCACTCCTACTTCCCGGACTACGTCGCCGAAGGCGCGACGCCGAAGCCCGGCCAGGTGCGTGCCCCGCGTCCGTCCGTGGTCCAGGTGTTCCGCACCGGCGCCTAGCCACCTCCCGCAACTGCAACGCGGGGTCACTTCGCGCCCATGCTGAGGCGCTACATGGGCGCGATCTGACCCCGCGTTGCTTTGGGCTGAGGGAGGGGAGAAGCCCGGGCAAGCCCGAACTGATAATTTGGGACTGTGAATAATCCGGCCGAATTGGTTGTCCCCAGAGTCCAGGCTGCAATTGCCGCCGCGTTCGGCGAAGAGTTCCGGCACACGGACCCGGTGGTCAGGCCCTCCCAGTTCGCCGACATCCAGATCAACGCCGCCATGGCCCTGGCCAAGAAGGCCGGCCTGCCGCCGCGGGACGCCGCCGCCAAGATCGTGGAAGCGCTGAACCTGGACGGCATCTGCACCAGCGTGGAAATCTCCGGGCCCGGCTTCATCAACCTGAGCTTTGACGGCACCTGGATCGAGGAACTGCTCAATGCAGAGTCGGTCCAGGCCGCGTCCAAGGCCACCGCGGTGACGCCGGCCGCGACGCCGCAGCGCGTCGTCGTCGACTATTCCTCCCCCAACGTGGCCAAGGAAATGCACGTCGGCCACCTGCGCACCACCGTGGTGGGGGACAGCCTCGTGAAGGTGCTGGAAGCCCTCGGCGACACCGTGATCCGGCAGAACCACATCGGTGACTGGGGAACCCCGTTCGGCATGCTGATCGAACACTGGCTGGAGGTCGGTGAGGACTCGCCGGAAGCGGCGCTGCTGGTGGAGGACCCCAGCGCGTTCTACCAGGCCGCCAGGGCCAAGTTCGACGCCTCCGCCACCGACGAGGACGGCTTCGCCACCCGTGCCCGGCTCCGCGTCGTGGCCCTTCAAAGCGGCGACGCCGAGACTTTCGCCGTCTGGCAGCGGCTCGTCGCACAGTCCAAGCGCTACTTCAACGCCATCTACTCCACGCTGGGCATCAGCCTCACCGATGACCACATCGCCGGCGAAAGCTCCTACGACGCGCATCTGGCACAGCTGTGCCAGGAACTGGAGGAACGCGGCCTCGCCCGGATCAGCGACGGCGCCCTGTGCACCTTCCCCGCAGGCTTTACCGGGCGCGACGGGCAGCCGCTGCCGCTGATCATCCGCAAGTCCGACGGCGGCTACGGCTACGGCACCACCGACCTCGCCACCATCCGCTACCGGGTCCGGGACCTGGCGGCCGACAGGGTTCTCTATGTTGTGGGTGCCCCGCAGAACGTCCACCTGCGCATGGTCATGGCCACCGCCCGCGACGCCGGCTGGCTGCCGGACACGGTGCAGGCAGTGCACGTGCAGATCGGCAACGTGCTCGGGGAGGACGGGAAGATCCTCAAGTCCCGCTCCGGTGCCCCGGTGAAACTCATGGCCTTGCTCGAGGAGGCCGTGGACCGCGCCCGTGCCGTCATTGACGCGAGCCGGCCCGAGCTGAGCGAGGACGAACGCGCCGTGACCGCCCGCCAGGTGGGCATCGGCGCCGTCAAGTACGCCGACCTCTCCACCGGCCACGACACCGAGTACGTCTTCGACTTCGACCGCATGCTCGCCCTCAGCGGCAACACCGGACCCTACGTGCAGTACGCTGCCGCACGGATCCGCTCCATCCTGCGCAAAGCCGGGGTACTGGAGCAGGTCACCGGCGGTGACGGCGGCACGCCGGCCGGCACCCAGGCAACCGGCATCGCGGCAGCCGGGGCGGGCGGGCCGGCCACGGCGATCGCCGTCGTCGAACCCGCAGAACGCGCGCTGGCCCTGCACCTGCTGGAGTTCGACGCGACGCTGAACAAGGTCCGGGACGCGCTGGAGCCGCACCGGCTCTGCGGTTATCTCTTTGAGCTTGCGCAGCTGTTCACCACCTTCTACGACCAGTGCCCGGTGCTCAAGGCCGAGGAATCGGTCCGGGACTCGCGGCTGGCCCTGTGCGCGCTGGCGCTGCGCCGCCTCTCCGGCGGCCTGGAACTGCTGGGCATCGAAACGCCGGAGAACATGTGAGTCCGGATTCCGCTGCCGCGTCGGCGACTCCCGGCGGCCTAACCGCGGTGGAGACCGCGCGCATCGCCGTCGACAGTTTGCTCGCCGCCGGTGTGCGCCAGGTGGTGGTGTCCCCGGGTTCGCGCTCGGCGCCCATGGCCTACGCCCTGGCCGAGGCCGAAGCCGCCGGACGCGTGGAACTGCTGGTCCGGATCGACGAGCGTTCGGCCGGCTTCACGGCCTTGGGCCTCGCCTTGTCCGCCGGTGCCCCCGCCGCCGTCCTCACCACGTCCGGGACCGCCGTCGGCAACGTCCTGCCGGCCGTCATGGAGGCCAACCACGCCGCGGTGCCGCTCGTGGTGATCTCCGCCGACCGGCCCGAGGAACTGCGGGGGACCGGTGCCAACCAGACCACCGTGCAGCTGGACCTCTTTGGCGAGCACGTCCGCTTCGCCGTAGACGTGCCCGCGGGCAGCGATCCCCGGCGCGCCGTGGACACCGCCCTCAGCGCCGCCACCGGAGCCTTCGAGGACGCCCCTCCCGGGCCGGTGCAGCTGAACCTTGCCTTCCGCGACCCGCTGGTCCCCGCCGTGGGCGACGGGCTGCCCGCTGCGGGCGGACGCGGGCTGTACCGGGCCGCCCGGAGCCCCCTGGCGCTGGACTTCCCGGCTGCGCCGACGGCACTGCCGGAGCGGCGCACCGTGGTGCTGGCCGGGCACGACGCCGGTCCGGTCGCCGAGGCCTTCGCCCGCGCGCACGGCTTGCCGCTGCTGGCCGAGCCGTCCTCCAACGCCCGCTTCGGCCCCAACGCCGTGGGGCCCTACCGGCTGCTGCTCGACCACTTCGGCGCGGACTCGGCCCACCCGATCGAACGGGTGGTCCTCTTCGGCCGGCCGACGCTCTCCCGGCCGGTGAGCGCTCTGCTGGAGCGGGCCGATGTCCCCTCCGCCCTGTACCAGCCCGTGCCGGTGGCCTGGTACGAACCCGGACGCCGCACCGAACTGCCGCTTGAATCCCTGGCGGACCTGGCGGAATTCGCCGGGCGCGGAGCCGCCGCGTGGCTCGATGCCTGGCTGCTGGCAGGAGCCGCCGCACAGCACGCCGTGGACCTGGTCCTGGCCGCGTCCCCTGCCGCGACCGGCCCGTCGGTCGGCGCCGAGGTCTGGAAACACGCCCGCGGACAGCTCGTCCTGGGCTCCTCGAACGGGATCCGCGACGTCGACCTCGCCGGCGCGCCGCCAGCCGAGCCGCAGGCCACCGTGTTCGCCAACCGGGGGCTGGCCGGGATCGACGGCACCACGTCCACCGCCACGGGGATCGCGCTGGGCGGGGGACAGGAAACCACCGTGCTCATGGGGGACGTGACGTTCCTGCACGACGCCGGGGGACTCCTGCTCGGCGCCGGGGAGGCCGAACCGCAGCTGCGCATCGTGGTGCTCAACGACGCCGGCGGTGCCATATTCGGGCTCCTGGAGCACGGCGCAGTCGCCGCGGCGGGACGCTACGGCAACGCCGTCGAACGCCTCTTCGCCACCCCGCAGCAGGTGGACCTCGCCGCGCTGGCCGCGGCTTACGGCGTCGCGCACCGCCGGGTCGGCACGACGGCGGAACTTGCCGAAGCGCTGGCCGGCCCGCTGGAGGGCCGCAGCATCATCGAAGTGCGCACGGACCGGCACCGCCTGGGGGAGCTGCACCGCGCCATCCGGGCCGCGGTGGCCACCGCCGTGGAAGGCCTCCCGCAGACGTAGCCGCTGGCTGCGGGGCGCTCCTGGCCCGGCGCTGCGCTCGGCGCCCTGCGCTGCGCAGAATACCAGTCGACACCCGAATACCCGCCACGTCAGGTAACTTGCGTATCGCAGGCCGGAATGAGCGTCGCAGGCCGGAATCTGTGTCTGCGGAGGGGAAGGGCGTCGGGTTGTCCACATCCGGGCGGCCGGTCATGGCGCCGATCCTCCCTTGCTGCGATGTTCGTTCCATGAACGAACTACCGAGATTGATCTTGGCCCGCGAGCACATCCAACATGGGCTCACGCCGAAAGATCTCGCCCAACGCTGCCGGTCAGGCGCGCTGGTTCGCGTGCGCCATGGCGTCTACGTCGACGGGGAGGCGTGGAGGTCGCTGCAGCCTTGGGAACAGTACCGGATCCGGGTTAGTGCCGCGGCGGAGACATTCACGGCCCGGACAGTTTTTGCCAGGCACTCAGCCGCGTCCGTGTGGGGAGTTCCAACTATTGGCCAGCGTCATCCGGTCCATGCGCTGACGCTTCAGAGCGGCGGCGGACGCTCGCGCGCCGGAGTGCGGCGGCACTACGCAGACCCGGACGGTCTCAAGGTGTTCCGGCGCGAGGGCCTTCTGGTCACGGGGAGGGTCCGTACGGTGCTGGATCTGGCTGCTTTCACGCCGTTTGCTCAAGCCATTGTTCCCTTGGACCATGTGCTTAGGCCTGACCCCGCGCATGGGTTGCCCGCGCTCTCTAAGGAAATACTGCTGGCGGGTGTCGACGGCAATTACACCGCTGCGGCTGCGCGGAGGATCAGGGCTGCCGTGGAATTCGCGGATCCGCGGTCCCGGTCTCCGGGGGAGTCCTACAGCCGCGGGCTCATGTGCGTAGCCGGTTTCCAGCCGGCGGAACTTCAGCACGAAGTCCGGGACGGCTCCGGTCTGGTGGGCTATGGGGATTACTACTGGCAGAAAGCACGGTTGGTGGGCGAGTTCGACGGCGTCGAGAAATATTTGAAACCCGAATACCTTCGGGGCAGGACCGCATCGCAGGCCGTCGTGGACGAGAAAGAGCGCGAAAACCGGATCCGGGCCACGGGGCTCCGGGTGGTGCGGTGGGCCTGGGCGGACCTCATGGAACCGGGCCGGCTGGAACAGAAGCTGGACGCGTTCGGTGCACCCCGCCGTCGAGCCCGTTCCGCACCGTGGCCATGACACACAACCCTTCCCGCGACGCGCAAATGCCCTGTCGCCACCCGAATAACGGTAGCGACAGGGMATTTGCGCATCGACGGGAACCTTCCGCGTCGGGCTACAGCACCCGGCTCAGGAACTCCTTGGTGCGGGGGTGCTGCGGGTTGGCCAGGACCTCCCGCGGGTCGCCGGACTCCACCACGATGCCGCCGTCCATGAACGTCAGGCGGTCACCGACCTCCCGGGCGAAGCCGATCTCGTGGGTCACCACGATCATGGTCATGCCGGACTTGGCGAGGTCCTTCATCACGTTCAGGACATCGCCCACGAGCTCCGGGTCGAGCGCGGACGTGGGCTCATCGAACAGCATGAGCTCGGGATCCATGGCCAGGGCCCGGGCAATCGCAACGCGCTGCTGCTGGCCGCCGGAGAGCTGGGACGGGTAGTGGCCGGCACGGTCGCCAAGGCCCACGCGGTCCAGCAGCTCCAGGGCCCGCTTCCGGGCCACTGACTTCGACTGGCCCTTGACCTGGACCGGAGCTTCCATGATGTTCTGCAGCGCCGTCTTGTGCGGGAACAGGTTGAAACGCTGGAACACCATGCCGATCTCGCGCCGCTGGGCCGCGATTTCCTTGGTCTTCAGGTCATGGAGCCGGCCCTTGACCTCGCGGTAGCCGATCAGCTCGCCGCCCACGGAAATGCGACCTGCGCTGATGGTCTCGAGCAGATTCACGCAGCGGAGCATGGTGGATTTGCCCGAACCGGAAGGGCCGATCACCACCGACACCTCGCCCTGGTTGACGGTCAGGTCGATTCCGCGCAGCACGTGGTGGTGGCCGTAGTACTTGTGAAGGCCCTCGATCTGTACCAGCGGTTTCTCAGTGGTGATCGTCATTTCGCCTCCTCCTCGGGGAAGTCCATCTTCAGGTCCGGCTCGGCCTCGGCGCTGGGGGCCACTGCCGCGGAAGCCTTGGCTGCCGCGGGGTTGACTGCGGCCGGAACCCGGTTGTCCACGCCCTTGCCGTAGTGCGCCTCAATGAAGTGCTGGCCCACCATCAGCAGGCTGGTGACTAGCAGGTACCAGAAAGCGGCGACAATCAGGAGCGGAATCGGAAGGTAAATTCGGTTGGCCAAGGCATTGGTCGCGAAGGTCAGGTCCAGCGTGAACGGCACGGCCAGGACCAGGGACGTGGTCTTCAGCATGCCGATCGTCTCGTTGCCGGTAGGCGGAACGATGACGCGCATGGCCTGCGGCAGGATGATCCGCCGCATGATCTTGCCCTTCGTCATGCCAAGTGCCTCGGCAGCCTCACTCTGGCCCTGGTCCACCGACTTCAGGCCGGCACGGAAGATCTCGGCGAGATACGCGGACTCGTTCAAACCCAGGCCAAGGATGGCCGGAATCAGGCCGTGGGTGGGATCCGAGGTCACCCAGGTGATGGCTGCAGGACCAAACGGGATTCCGAGGACGATGGTCGGATAGAGAACAGTGGCCAGTCCCCAGAAGAGCAGCTGGGTGTACACCGGGGTGCCGCGGAAGAACCAGACCCACGTCCAGCTGGACCAGCGGAACACAGGGTTGTCGGACTGCCGCATGAAGGCCAGGAGGATGGCCAGGACGATTGCCAGGACCATGGAGGCAAACGTCAGGAACAGGGTCCACATCACGCCCTGGACCACCTTGGTGTCCAGGATGTAGGTGCCCACGACATCCCAGCGGAAGTTAGGGTTCGTGAACAGGCTCTGGAGGAAGGCGGCAAGGACGCCGACGATGATGACGGCGCTGATCCAGCGGCCGGGGTGCCGCACCGGTACTGCGTTGTTCAGTACCGGCGCTGCGTGAGCGTCCTGATGGCTGTCCATCGCTGTCCCTGCCGTTGGTGGGGTTGTGGGAAGGCTCAAGACGAGACCGCCGGGTTGACCTCGGACGTGGTGATGGCGCCGTCAGCGGCGCCCCAGCCTTCCAGGATCTTCTTGTAGGAGCCGTCTTCCATCAATTTGGTGACGGTCTTCTGGATGACGTCTGCCAGGGCCTTGTCCGACTTGGCGACGGCGATACCCTGCGGTGCGGCGTCGTAGACCTCGCCGAGCTTTTCAAGCTGACCGCCGGTCTGGGTCAGCGCGTAGCCGATGATGGGGGAGTCGGCTGCCATCGCATCGATGCTGCCGTTGACCAGGCGGGTGGTGATATCCGTCTGGGTCTTGAGCGTCACGATGTTGATGGGCTGCTTGCCCTCGGCCAGGCATTTCTTGTTGCGGCCGGAGAGATCCGGATCCTCCTGGATGGTGCCGGTCTGCACACCGACGGACTTGCCGCACAGGTCATCCAGGGACACCTTCTTCGGGTTGCCCTTCTGGACTGCCCAGCCGGTGCCGGCCTTGTAGTAGCTGACCATGTTCACGGCGGCAAGCCGCTCCGGGTTGATGGTGAAGGAGGAGATCCCGAGGTCGTACTTCGGGCCCAGGGCCGGGAGGATGCCGGTGAATTCGGCCGTCTGGACCTGGACCTTCAGGCCCAGCGCGGCGCCAATCGCCTTGGCGATGTCGACGTCGTAGCCCACGGCGGTCTGGCCGTCGGTACCGAGGAATTCTGCGGGTGCATAGGACGTATCCGAGCCCACGGTCAGAGTGCCTTTGGTCTTGATCGCCTCAGGCAACATGGCCGCCAGGGCATCGTCCTTCTGGACCGTGCTGGGGTCAAAGCTTGCCGCCGCGCTGCCGGAAGGGGTGGCCGCGCCGCCGGTCCCGGTCTCGGAGGCGTTCGTGCAGGCTGTGAGGGCCAATGCGCTCACGGCGAGCACCGTGGCGGCCTTGAGTGCGGGGTTGCTCAGGAGCGAACGGGAGATCTGCATTTTCTTACCTTTTTGTTGCAGGAGGGATGCGTATTCAAGTCGATTTAAAAAGTGTATCGCCGACAAAGAGATGTACGTCACAGAAAACTAAGTTTCACTATTGGATAACTAAACCAGACCCAAACGCAATATCTCCAATGCCCGATCTGTCTGTAATCCCGGATTTCTGCCCATTCGACGTTTCCGCGGGCTTCGCCGCGGCACGCGCTGGCTTCCCCTTTTCACCAACCCGGCAACCCCGCAGGCTAGACGATATGAAGTGTGGTGATCGCCTGACGTAGGACTGGAACCCCGGGTTCAAAGAGGTTCGTGGGTTGCCGGTCCACGGTCTGTTCCGCAATCTGGTGCGGGGTGTGGACTGGTAGAGCCACATTTGAACGTCTGGAGGTTCC